>JBKJON010000421.1:0-5962 GCA_046595715.1 Marmoricola sp. | reverse complement strand
CGACCCTCGACCCGCTCGAGCTGGATCACCTCGAGCCACTCGAAGATGCCGGTGGGCGCGCTGAGCGGCTCCCGGACCTGCCAGCTGACGAGATCGTCGGAGACGGCATGGCCGACGACACCGCACCCCGGTGTGCCGATCGCCGCCCGGGCGGTGACGTACATGTGCCACCGGCCGTCGTGGCCGCGCACCACCCAGGGGTCCCTCCAGGCCTCCTCGGGCCACTCGTCGCTGGTCACCTGGTAGTGCTCGGGGTCGGCCGTGACCAGCAGGTCCGTGCGCCGCCAGCTCGACAGGTCGCCGGAGACCGCCGAGCCGATCCGCTGGACCCGGCCGTCGTCGACGCCGGAGAGACCGGTGGTGAACATCCACCAGCCGTCCTGCCCGCGCACGGTGCAGCCGGTCCACGAGGCAAGGTCGTCGAAGGACGGCGTGACCGGTTCGGGGAGGGGGTCGGGGCAACGGGTCCAGTGGGCCAGGTCGGCGGAGACCGCGTGCCCGACCCGGGCGTTGCGGTGCCGCAGCTCCGGGTCGCCCAAGGACGCGGGGGCGTGCAGGTAGAACAGGTGATGGCGCCGGTGTGTCTCGTCGTAGGCAGTCCAGAAGTCCCACACGAACTCCCCCTCGACCGTGAACGTCATGCCCCGCGGGGTCCGGCACTCGACGAGACGGTGGACCGCACCGACGACCCGTGCTCCACCTCGAGGGGCAGCAGCGAGATCCGCTCGGGGTGCCGGCCGGGATCCATCAGGACCTGCACGGCTCTGGTCCCCATCTCGGTGAAGGGCAGCGCCAGGGTGGTCAGGCGGGGCCGCAGCCAGCCCGCCAGGTCCGAGCCGTCGAACGAGATCACCGAGACGTCCTCAGCCACCCGGAGGTCGTGCTCGGACAGTGCCTGGTAGACGCCCATGGCGATGCGGTCGTTGAGGCAGATGAGCGCATCGGGCCGGGCGCCGGTGCTCAGCCAGGACGCCACGGCGTCATGGGCCGGAGCGACGTCCCAGGGACACCGGACGACCCCTGCGAGCGGTCGGCCCACCTCCGTGAGGGCCGCCTGGATGCCGCGCAGGCGGTCAGGGCCGGCGGTCACCTCGGCCGCCGGGTCCTCCCCGACGACGTAGACCTCGCCGGCGACACCGGCCGAGACCAGCTGATCGACAGCCATCCGGCCGCCGGCCACGTCGTCGGGCAGGACGGCGGGGAGGTCCACGTCCGGGTCGAGGCAGTTCAGCAGGACCACGTCGACCCCGCTCATCCCGGCCGGTAGCCGCACCCGCGAGGCTGAGCGGGTGGCGTAGATGAGCCCGTCCACCTGACGGTCGGCCATGTCCTCCAGCAGCAGCCGCTCCGCGTCCGGGTCACCCAGGGACTCGCCGATCACGAGCAGGTGGTCGCAGGCGCGGGCCGCCGCGCTCGCCCCGGTCAGCAGCTGGCTGGAGAAGGAGCCGCTGGCAACGAAGTCCGAGAGCACACCGATCGTGCGGGTGCGGGAGCTGCGCAGGCTCCGGGCGTTGAGGTTCGGCCGGTACTCGAGGTCCCGCATGGCGGCCTGCACCTTGCGCTCGGTCTCCCCGGAGATGCGCATCTGCGACGAGCGGCCGTTGAGGATGTAGGACGCAGTGGTCACCGAGACCCCTGCGCGTCGGGCGACGTCAGTCAGTGTGGGCTTCTTCAACCTCACCATTTCGGGCACACCTCCAGGTTCCTGCTGGTTCGTGACCAGATCGTTGCTTGACAACCCTCAGCCTTGATCCCCTAGGCTGCTGATTCGATTCAGCATGTGGTGCGCGTCACATTACGGCCCGAATCGCTCAGATGTCCAAGTTCCGATCTCCGAGGAGAAGATGATGCGAATCCCCAGGCCACGCAAGGCCTCGATCGCCGCGATCACCGCACTCGCGGCCGCGGCCGCGGTCACAGGTTGCGGCAGCGGCGGCGGCAGCAGCGCCGACTCCAAGTCCGTGACGGTGTGGAGCAGCCTCGACAAGCCGGTCAAGGAGGGCCTGGAGAAGGTGCTCGTCGAGAAGGCGAAGGCGAAGGGCTACACGGTCAAGTGGCAGACGGTCACCAACATCAACCAGCTGATCATGCAGAAGATCCAGGCCAACGACACGCCTGACATCGCGCTGATCCCGCAGCCCGGCGTGGTGGGCGACATCGTCAAGCGCGGCAAGCCGGTCGCCCTCGACAACGTCGTGGACATGTCGGCCCTGAAGGGCAACATGATCCCCGGCACCCTCGACTCGGGCACGGTGGACGGCAAGCTCTACGGCCTGCTCGTCAGCGCCAACGTGAAGAGCCTGGTGTTCTACCCCAAGAAGGCCTGGGACAAGGCCGGCTACAAGGCACCGACGTCCATCGACGAGCTGAACACGCTCACCGACAAGATCAAGTCCGACGGGATCACCCCGTGGTGCATGGGCATCGAGTCCGACACCGCGACCGGCTGGCCCGTCACCGACTGGATGGAAGACCTCGTGATGAGGTACGGCGGCCCGGACGAGTACAACCAGTGGGTCAAGAACGAGGTCAAGTTCGACTCCCCGCTGGTCAAGGAGGCCGCCGCTGAGTTCGAGAAGCTGATGTTCACCGACGGCAACGTGCTCGGTGGCCGCAAGGCGATCGCCAGCACCAACTTCGGCACTGCCGGCAACCCGATGTTCGACGCGAAGCCCGGCTGCATGATGTACAAGCAAGGCAGCTTCATCACCGGCTTCTTCCCGGCCGCCGTCAAGGCCGACCTCGACGCCAACGTCGGTGTCTTCGGCTTCCCGCCCAAGGACGCCGGTGGCGAGAACCCCGTTCTCGGCGGCGGTGACATGGCCATGCTGCTCACCGACAACCAGGCCAGCAAGGACGTCATCAAGATGATGGCGGAGACCGACCTGGGCAACGAAGCGGCCAAGAACAGCTCCTTCATCTCGCCGCACTCGGACTTCGACGGCGCCAACTACGCCAACGACCTGACCCGGCAGGTCGCCAAGGTCGGCACCGACGCGTCGGTGCTGCTCTTCGACGGTTCCGACCAGATGCCCGGCGAGGTCGGCTCCGGCGCGTTCTGGAAGGACATGACCGCCTGGATCAGTGGCCAGGAGGACCTCAGCACCGCGCTGAAGAACATCGACTCGGCCTGGCCGGCGAGCTAGGTCGGGTCCTGATGGCAACCGCCGGGGGGGCGAGGCCCAGCGCCTCGCACCCCCGGCACCCTCTCCGCTCCACAGCCCGCCCGGTGACCGGGCCAGGAAGGTGTGATCTGGCATGAAGGTGCTCACAGCCCTGTTGACCGTCCTCGCGGGCGTCAGCGCGGCCCTCGCGTTGTACTGGCTGCTCAACAAGGCGGCCGAACTCCTACCGCCTACGTGGGAGGCCCGACTCAAGCCGTTCTTCTACATCCTGCCCGCGTACCTCGCCGTCGCGGTCTACCTGATCTACCCCGCGATCCAGTCCGCGATCGCGAGCTTCCAGGACGCCTCCTCGTCCACGTTCGTGGGCCTGGACAACTACACCAACCTGCTCTCCAACAGCGGGTTCCGGCAGACCCTGTTCAACACGTTGCTCTGGATCATCATCGTGCCTGCCGTCACCGTGGTGCTCGGTCTGGCCGTCGCGGTGCTCTCGGACCGCCTCAAGCCTGGAGCTGAGAAGCTCACCAAGACGATCATCTTCATGCCGATGGCCATCAGCGCCGTCGGCGCCGCCACCGTGTGGCGCTTCGTGTACTCCGCGGAGCCCAAGGGGCGCACCCAGATCGGGTTCCTGAACGCCATCTGGACCGGGCTCGGGTTCGACCCGGTGGCCTGGCTGCAGACGAGCACCCTGCACTTCAACAGCATCTTGTTGATGGTGGTGCTGCTGTGGGCCCAGGTCGGGTTCGCCATGGTCCTGCTCAGCGCAGCGGTCAAGGGCGTTCCGGCTGACACCCTGGAGGCGGCCCGCATCGACGGCGCCACCGAACGCCAGACGTTCTTCAAGGTCGTGGTTCCGCAGATCAAGGGAACGATCATCACGGTATTCATCACGGTGACCATCGCGGTCATGAAGATCTTCGACATCGTCTATGTGCTGACCAACGGCGGCTTCAACACCAACGTGCTGGGCAACGAGTTCTTCAACCAGCTGAACACCAACTTCAACAACGGCGCCGCGGCCGCCATCGTGGTGATGCTGATGATCGCCGTCATCCCGGTGATGATCTATCAAGTTCGACACTTCAAGCGCGAGGAGGCGGCGGCATGAGTCAGGCAACCACCCCGATGGCGGCGGCGACGCCCACGGCCAAGCAGCGCAAGAAGGCCTCGAGCTTCGACCCCAACCCGGCCAAGGCCGGCTGGTTGGTCAAGGCGGTGCTCGCCTTGATCTGCCTGTTGTGGATGATTCCGCTGATCGGCACGCTGATCACCTCTTTCCGCCCCGTCACCGACGCACAGTCAACTGGTTGGTGGACGGTCCTGGGCGGCCTGGGAAACCTCACCACAGGCAACTACAAGGAAGCGGTCGAGCAGGCCAACATGGGAACGGCGTTCCTCAACAGCCTCTCGATCGCACTGCCCGCCACCTTCATCCCCGTGCTCGTGGCAGCCTTCGCCGCCTATGCGTTCACGTTCATGGAGTTCAAGGGCCGCGACGTGCTGTTCCTGAGCATCGTGGCGATGCTGGTGGTCCCCAACTACGTGGCACTGGTCCCGATGCTGAAGATCTACGGAGCGCTCGGCATGAACGGCACCTTCCCCGCCGTGTGGCTGGCGCACATCGGTTTCGGCATGTCGCTGGCGATCTACATCCTTCGCAACTACATGGCCACCCTGCCCAAGACGATCATCGAGTCGGCGAAGATCGATGGAGCCAGTCACTTCCAGACGTTCTACCGGCTGGTGCTGCCGATGTCGGTGCCCGCGCTGGCGTCGTTCGCGATCTTCCAGTTCCTGTGGGTCTGGAACGACCTGCTCGTGGCGCTGGTGTTCATCGGCCCTGGCGAGAACGCGCCGATGACCATCGCGCTGACCGGGCTGCGCGGCCAGCTCGGGCAGGGTTGGAACCTCACCACCGCAGGCGGCATCTTGACCATCATCGTGCCGATCACGGTCTTCTTGGTGCTTCAGCGGTACTTCGTCCGCGGCATGACCGCTGGCGCTGTCAAGGGCTGACCTGATCCGACCCCATGCTGTTCCCACGTGACCCGAAGACCGGGACCACGGGCATCGAGCTGGTCCGCGACGACGACGGGTTCCTGTCGTCGTCGCGGCCGGTCTGCTCGGCGCCACTCCTTGGGGGCCGCCGCTCCCGGCCAACGGCCCCGGCCTCCCCCTCCTCGGCGAACATGCCCGCGGCAGGTTCACCCGCCCTCACCTTCGCGGTCACCTCAGGGGCGGCCGCGACTGGTCACCGAAGCTCACCTGCACCGGCCGCCACGAGCGCGAGCGCCATCCCCAACGTCACATGGTCACTGACGGGTGTGGCTGCGTGAGTCCCGCGCCGGTAGGCCCGGACTCGGCGCAGCCTCCATGGCAGTGCTCGGGAGCCGGGACTTTTCCACGACGTACGGCGAGGTGCTCGCGGTCCATGTCGCCTGGAGCGGCAACTCCGTGCTCCGCGTCGAACGAGACCCCGCCACCGGGACCACGCTCGGTGCCGGCAAGCTGCTTCAGGCGGGCGAGCTGCGGCTCGCCCCGAGGACGGCTACTCCACTCCCTGGGTCTACTTCGCGGCTGCCAGGGACGGGCTCGACGGCCTGGCCGCGGCGTGGCATGCCCATCAGCGCAGCCTGCCGGCCCACCCGAGCCACCAGCCGGTGGTGCTGAACGTGTGGGAGGCGGTCTCCTTCGATCACGACCTGCCGCGGCTCCGTGCGATCGCGGACCGTGCTGCGCGCATCGGGGTCGAGCGGTTCGTCCTGGACTACGGCTGGTTCGACAGGCGCCGCGACGACACCCTGGGGCTCGAGGACTGGTGGGTGGACCCCGCG
>JBKJON010000361.1:0-4907 GCA_046595715.1 Marmoricola sp. | reverse complement strand
CAGGTCAGGTGGTGGTCACTGGTGTTGGATGACTTCCGACTCCTCGACGAATCGGAGATGGGTCCCGACGAGGAGGAGTGCTGGCTGGTGGGACCCGACGACCGCGAGATCATCTTCGCTCGGGTACCCGAGCCGAAGACTGTCAAGAACTGCATGCACCTCTGTATTCGCCCCACCGACCGCACCCGCGAGGAAGAGGTCGACCGAATCCTCGCGCTGGGCCAGACTCGTTGACGATCGGCCGCGACGGACCCGATAAAGGGTGGGCGGTGCTGGCAGATCCCGAGAGCAATGAGTTCTGCGTTCCCACCCGCTACACCCCAGGGGGCTGACGGGCGCCGGGAGCTCGCTTCCGAAGCCGTCGTCGGGACGCGCGGGAGGATCCCATTTCGGGCAACTGCCGACGGCGCTCAACCCGGAAGCCTGAGCGAAACGGGCGCTCATCAGGGAGTGGCGCGAGCTGGTGGATTCCGATAGACCTGCCCGGCTACTTTCCCGGGACAGAGGCCAAATACGGTGCGTCTATCTGGGTGCAATGACGCTGCTCTCTGGATTGTCTGGTCTGTGGAACGGACCACGGGAGCCGCTGGGGTCGACCCGTGTGCCGTGGCAGCGATTCACGCGCATGACACCAAGACCAAGTCGCAATCCCCGGCGCCCTTGGCGTGCCCGGGCTCGGCTCGTGGGTCGACACGACATCGGGGCGACTCTGGTTGCCGCTTCTGACCGTTGTCATCGTCGCGAGCTTCGCGTCGTTGGTGGTGTGCTACCGGCGCGGGAGTGTCGCGGAACGGGATCAGCTGCGCTGGCTCCTGGTCGCTGTGAGCCTGCTCGTCACCTCCTTTGCGATCCCGCTAGGTAGTCCGGCGGGTCCGGTCGGTACGAGCCTGGTCATCCTCGCAATGCCGTTGGTTCCGCGGTCGGTCGGAGTGGCGGCGTTGCGCTCCCGGCTCGACGACCTCAGCGTGGGGGGATCGGGCCGTCGAACGCCGAGCCACAGTCGGCTCCGTTCGGCAGCGGCCTCCCCCAACTGTCGGATAGGCCGAGCAGGGGCCCCCTGCTCGGTAACCCACAAAGATGTGTGAGCGAGGCCCCGGCCCGCAACCTCTCGGTACTCCTGAGCGGTCATTACGTACCTGCTAACAGGCGACCGAGGCCGTCACCCGCGCCGTGCTCGTCCAGTTGCCGTAGGTGGTGACCACCGTGAACGTGTAGTTGGAGCTCTTGGTGAGGCCGGTGAAGGTCGTGGTGCGCGCTGTCCCGGCCATGGTTTTCGTCGTGGAGGCCGGGGTCGAGGTGATCGAGTACCCAGTGGCGTAGGTGCTGGGTGACGCCGTCCAGTTGACCGTGGCGGTCGAGGTTGCGCCGGCCGCAGCACACGTGCCCGAGGCCGTCGCGGCCGGTTGTAGGGTCGAGCTTGTGTACGGCGTGGCTGTGGCGCTGGCCGTAAGGAGGAACGAGGCGAAGGATGGTCCTACGCCGAGGCAGCAGCACAGCGCCATCGTGGTGAGGGCTGTGGCCAGCGCGTTGACGCGTCCACGGGTCACGAGCCCGGGCACTTAGCAAGGGTCGGTGAACTAGGTGTTGCCGTGGGTCGACGCCACAGCCGGAGAAGTATCTCCGCGCACAGAACAAGTGGGATCAGCCAGACACTGACCAGGTGCACGGACGGGCGGTGCAGCGCGCCGATCACCCAACCCACCCCCGGGACCACACGAACAACGTGCCACACCCGTTGATCGGTGATGCGTGCCTGCCACGGGTCGGCGACGGGGTTGGCGTCGCCCTTCGTGGTCACTACGGCGTCAGTCCCCGTGCGCCGCACCGATGTCACCCGATGGGAGAACACTGGACTACCCGGCACCGGAGCGGCGAAGGTCAGGATCTGGCCCGCGGCAAGACGCGAGAGGGCCTCGGGCCGGATGACCACGACGTCGCCGGGACTGATCAGCGGCTCCATGCTCCCGGTCCGCATCACCACGGTGCGATAGTCGAACAGGTGTGGCCCGATTGCCAGCCCGAGCAGGACGAGCATGGCGAGGAGAGCGAGGGCGTTTCCCGTCAGCCGCAGCGTCGCCCGCGCGCGCGTCGCCCACGTGAGGCGCTGGTCTCGCCTCGGTGAGACGGCGGTGGGCGCGATCACGCTGACTACTTGTTGGTGGCAGCGCGCTGCGTTCCGGTGAAGTTGAAGGAGACGGTGCTGGACAAACCTTGCAGCGTGTTTCCAGCGACCGCGGGGAACGTGAGCGTCGCCCGCAGGTTGTCCGTAGCGCCCGCAGCCAGGCTGCTGAGTCCTGCCAGTGCCAGGTTCGAACCGATGGTTGCTCGGGTGGCCAGCACCGTCGCTGTCGAACCGCCGCACGTGTATGTGTACGCCGGAGCGGTGCCAGCTTCGGTCCAGGCAGTCGAACAGGACTGAATGACTAGTTGGAGACCATTGGTGGCGTCGGTGTCCAACAGACTCGAGGGTGAGGCAGTGGTGGTGAGGGTGATGGCGGAGAGTGCCTGGTCCCCGGTGTTCGCGAGCTGGAAGGCTCGCTGGACCGTGTCGCCGGGCACCAGCCCCGTGGCACCCACGGTGAGGCGATTCGTTGCGGTGCCTGCGGAGCCGAGCGCGATGACGACGGTGCCTGCAGTGGCCGGTGTAGCTGCCGACGTCGTGCTGGTGAAGGCGCCGAACGTGCCCAACCCCGCCACGGACGCGGCAGTCCCGATGGCGGCGAGACTCCCCAGTACCTTGACGCGCAGTGTCATACCCGCCTTGCTGGCCGTGGCTGTATTCATAGCGAGTCCCTTACAAGGATGCCCCACAAGGGCGATTAAGAGGAAGATCGGCAATATTTCGGGTCACTTGAGTTGAACTGCGCCCACAAACTTTGAAACGGCCCCTCTCACGGCGGGAACGAACCTGACCCAGTGGCTAAACCGGGCGCGCGCCCTTCCCGTCGAAACGCACAATCCAGGCTCGGGACACCCACGCCGGCATTGACTCGAACGCGCAGGTGTACCGCGCGCAGGCGGAGGAACTGTCTCAACCGACGCCTTTGGCAGGACACGATGGACCACGAGGTGGAAGCCAGCGCCACGACGAAGGGTCCTGATCCTCGGTCGCCTGCATGGGACGTCGGCGCACCCGTTGAGATCGACCGCGATCTGGACGCCCGAGTTCGCCGCCTGGCGCCCCAGCTCTGACCTCGATCGGTGGGCTTTCGGTCCCCGGAGGGCACGTCTAACTGTCAGCACAGAAGCGGTGTGACACTTGGTACTAGACGTCCCTGAGGGGACGGTCGTCGCCGATCGCAAACGATCTTCTTGACCCTGCAGGGCTGCGGGCCGACGCGCCGACGCTGGTAGTTCAACAGACGCTCCCCAGATCACCAACCACCAGGCCGTACGACGAACACCACCTCGTCCGGCTCGGCGGCGTCGTTGGCCAGCACCCGCACGTCGACGTACCCCGGCTCGACCCCCATTGCGTCGTGCTCGCGGTGGAAGACGTCACGCACCGAGACCAGCCCCTCCGACTCGATCGTGTACTCGCCCAGTGTCACGAGCCTTGGCTGGTCAGCAGAGGGCGCGACCGAGACGACTGTCGGTCCGTCGACCGGGCTGAGGGTCGCCACGGCGATGCAGTCGACCGTGGCGATGGAGGTCGCGCCGCCGAACGAGGTGGGCGCGGCATAGTCCTCCCGTCCCACGAGCAGCACGATCGAGTGGGGCGGTCGGATCGAGGGGCTCACCGGGTGATCGTCTCGCACGCGTAGATGACGAGTACGCAGTGGCGGCTCCACGGGGACCGATGACTCCTGCTCAGTGCCACGGTCGTAATGACGACAGCCCCGCCACGGCGGCGCACCAACCTCGACGGAATCGAGCAGGCATGGTTACGTTCAGCTCCATGGGTCACGACGACCGCGCCGGTTACGACGGGGCAACTGCCCACGTCACCCCGGTGTTCGTGGCCGATTTGCTGGCCGCGGGCGAGCGGATGCCGGTGTACGTGCACGTGATCGACCATCCCGACGGTCGGGTGCTCGTGGACACCGGCCTGACCGAGCTGCACCCGGCTGTGGCCGACATGGATCCACGGCTGACTCCACTGAACACGCAGGCGAACTTCGACCTGGCCAGCATCGACATCGTCGTCAACACGCACCTGCACTTCGACCACTGCGGCGGCAACCACCTCTTCGCCAGCACGCCGACCTACGTCCAGCGCCAGGAGCTCGACGACGCGCAGACTTTGGACGACTACACGATTCGCGAGTGGGTCGAGGCGCCCGGAGTGGAATACGTGCCCGTCGACGGCGACCTCGAGCTGCTGCCGGGGCTCCGGCTCATCGCGGCGCCGGGCCACACCCGAGGCTCGCAGGTGGTCGTGGTCGAGTCGGGGGAGCGCCCGGTCGTCATCGCCGGCGACACGGCAGTCCTTTTCGCTGAGCTCGACGAGCCGAGCACCGAAGGCCAACGGCTGATCCGCGCACTCGACCCCGAGGCGGTCTGGCTCTCCCACGAGCACGAGCCGTGGCGGCCGTAGCGGAGCAGCGACGCTAGGCGGCGACCGGGCAGCTGTGGGTGCCTTCCAGACCCCCTGCGAACAGTTAGGGCACGTTCGTCAACAACTCGGCGATCACGAGGACCACCACCGGGACGCCAGCTCCAACGAACCAGCCCCAAACGGCGAAACAGAGACGAGATACTCGCAAGAACCCCACGTTCGCGACATGGGCAGGGTGACCGTCCGTCATGGACAGCTGCTCGGAGCTGAACACGCGGCCGCCATCACGCACGGCGGACTGGTAGCGGGGACCACCAGGGGCGGCACAACCTCAGGGGCTGTGATGCCGAGCTCGGCCAGCTTCGGTTCATGCCTGACGCGAACTGCACCAGCTCCCAGCCCTCGGAGC
>JBKJON010000327.1:0-4484 GCA_046595715.1 Marmoricola sp. | reverse complement strand
ACGAAGCGGGCGGCCTTCTCGGAGGCGTCGATGTCGAGCGTGCCGGCGAACTGCATCGGCTGGTTGGCCACGACGCCGACCGACTTGCCCTCGACCCGGCCGTAGCCGATGACGATGTTGGGCGCGAAGAGCGGCATCACCTCGAGGAACTCCTGGTCGTCGACGATGCTCTCGATGACCGACTTCATGTCGTAGGGCTGGTTGGGCGAGTCGGGGATGAGCTTGTCGAGGACGCGGTCCTCGTCGGTGACCTCCAGGACCCCGGGGCCGAGGTCGTACTCCGGGTAGGACGGCGCGTCGTCCTGGTTGTTCTGCGGGAGGTAGGAGAGCAGCGCCTTGGTGTACTCGATGGCGTCCTCCTCGTCGGAGCCCATGTAGTGGGCGTTGCCCGACTTGGTGTTGTGGGTCCGCGCGCCGCCGAGGTCCTCCATCGTGACGTCCTCGCCGGTGACGGTCTTGATCACGTCGGGGCCGGTGATGAACATGTTGGAGGTGCCGTCGACCATGATCGTGAAGTCGGTGACCGCGGGGGAGTAGACGTGGCCCCCGGCGCAGGAGCCCATGATCAGGCTGATCTGGGGGATGACCCCGGAGGCGTGCACGTTGCGCTTGAAGATCTCGCCGTAGAGGCCGAGGGAGACCACACCCTCCTGGATGCGGGCGCCGGCGCCCTCGTTGATGCCGATGATCGGGCAGCCCGTCTTGATCGCGAGGTCCATCACCTTGGTGATCTTCTCGCCGTAGACCTCGCCCAGGGAGCCGCCGAAGACGGTGAAGTCCTGGGAGAACACGCAGGTCTGGCGTCCGTCGATGGTGCCGAAGCCCGTGATGACGCCGTCACCGTAGGGTCGGTTCCTCTCCAGCCCGAAGGCCACCGAGCGGTGCCGCGCCAGCTCGTCGAGCTCGACGAACGAGCCCTCGTCGAAGAGCATCTCGATGCGCTCACGAGCGGTCATCTTGCCCTTGGCGTGCTGCTTCTCAACGGCCTTGGCCGAGCCGGCGTGCACGGCCTCGTCGATGCGCCGGTCGAGGTCGGCCAGCTTGCCGTCGGTCGTGTGGATGTCGATGTCCTCGGGGACGTCGGTGCCCTGACCCGGTTGTGCGCTCACGAAAGTCGACTCCTCCTGGCCCGGTGGTCCGCACGGGGCGACCGGCCGGTGTCTGCGGTGGTGGTGGCCACCTGTGCGTTCCTGCGTCAATGTAGTGGCCATGAGCGACCGGCAGGACAACCGCCCACCGATAGACCCCCTGGACACGGCCGCCCGGTGGCGCGTCGAGGTGGTCGAGGAGTCGACCTCCACGAACGCCGAGGTGGCGGACCGCTTCCGGGCCGGTGAGCAGGCGGGTCTCGTCCTGGTGGCCGAGAACCAGACCGCCGGTCGCGGTCGGCTGGGTCGGGAGTGGGTCGCGCCACCGCGCAGCTCCCTGATCGTGTCCTTCCTGCTGACGCCCCGGGCCCCGGCCGATCGATGGCCCTGGCTCCCGCTGCTGACCGGGGTCGCCACCGCCGCCGCCGTACGTCGGGCCACGGGCGCCCAAGTCGAACTGAAGTGGCCCAACGACGTCCTCGCGGACGGCCGCAAGCTCGGCGGCATCCTGCTGGAGCGGGTGGAGAAGGACGGTGTCGCTGCGGCCGTGGTCGGCATCGGCATCAACTGCGCCCAGACGCAGTCCGAGCTCCCGGTGCCCGAGGCGACCTCGCTGACCATGGCGACCGGAGCTCCGGTCGACCGTGCGGCCCTGCTGGCGGCGCTGGTCGAGGAGCTCGGGACGCGCTACGACGAGTGGGAGTCCGGCACCGACCTCCGGGCCGCCTACCTCGAGCTGTGCCTCACCCCTGGGCAGGAGGTGCGGGTGACCGTGCCGGGAGGCGAGGTCGTCGGCCGGGCCGTCGACGTGGATCCGACCGGGCGGCTCGTCGTACGCACGGAGGCGGGGGAGGAGCACCTGGGCGCAGGGGACGTCGTGCACGTCCGTCCCGCCCTCGGCTGAAGCCCCGGCTCCACTCCCTTGCCCGTGACATGATCGCGCTGTGGTCCTCTCGCGCAAGCTGCTCAACGACGGTGAGCACGTCATCCTCAGCACCCGCACCCACGTCAAGGCGTTGCTGTTGCCGGCCGTCGTCCTGATCCTCGTCGCAGGGGTGGCCGGCTACCTCTCCAGCCTCCCCGACGGTGACCAGGCCGGCGTCTGGCGGATCGTGATCTGGGTCATCGCGCTCCTCCTGGTCATCTGGTTCGTGGTCGCCCCGTTCCTGGGGTGGCTGCTCACGACGTACACCTTCACGAACCGGCGGCTGATCACCCGCACCGGTGTCTTCACCCGGCGCGGCCACGACATCCCGTTGAACCGCATCAGCGACATCTCCTACGAGAAGAGCCTGCTCGACCGGATGTTCGGCTGTGGCACGCTCGTCGTCTCCGACGCGAGCGAGCTCGGCCGGGTGGAGCTGCGCGACATCCCCCGCGTGGAACAGGCCCAGCTGACCGTGAGTGACGAGCTCTACCACCGGGCCGACCCGACGACCCCCAGGTCTGATGACGGATCCTGAGGACCTCGAGGTCGCGATCGTCGGAGCAGCCCCCGAGCTGACCGGCGAGCAGGTCGCAGCCACGGCGGGGCTCTCGGTCCAGAAGGCCCGACGTCTGTGGCGGGCGCTCGGGTTTCCCGAGGCCGGTGACGCCAGCGCCTTCAGCACCGTCGACGAGGACGCGCTGATCCGCGTGGCCGCCATCGTCGAGGAGGGTGGCCTCTCCTTCGACACGATCGTGCGGATGACGCGCGCGGTCGGGCAGACGATGGACCGCCTCGCCGAGTGGGAGGTCGCCACCATCGCCGCCCAGCTCGACCGGTCCGGGTCCGGAGGGTCGAGACGGGACGAGGCGCTGCGACTGGTGCAGACCATCGGGCCCAACTTCGAGGCCCTGCTGACCTACGTCTGGCGGCGCCACCTCGTCGCCGCCGTCACGCGGATCGCGACCTCGGACGGCTCGGCCGACCACACGGGGGTCGAGGAACAGCTCGCCGAGGCGACCGTCGGGTTCGCCGACCTCGTCAGCTTCAGCGCCCTGACCAACCGGCTGGCCGAGGACGAGATCGGCGACCTGGTGGAGGTCTTCGAGGGCCGCAGCCACGACGTCGTCTCGCTGCACCGCGGCCGTGTGGTGAAGACGCTCGGCGACTCGGTGCTGTTCCTGGCGCCCTCACCCGCGGAGGGGGTCGAGATCGCCTGGGACATCGTCAAGGTCATCGGCGGCGACCAGCGGCTGCCCGATGTCCGCGTCGGGCTGGTCACCGGGTCGGTCGTGCTGCGGATGGGCGACGTCTACGGTCCGGCGGTCAACCTGGCGGCGCGGCTGACCGGCGTCGCGCGCCGCAACCGGGTGATCACCGACCGGCACACGGCGGAGACGCTGGACGTGACGTTGTACGAGTCGCGGGTGCTGCCCGCCCGTCCGGTGCGCGGGTTCGGCGACCTGGAGCCCGTCGCCGTACGCCGCACCAAGGAACGCTGACCCCCGGGGCTCCCTGGCTGTCCCCGCGACGGGCTCCTCAGAGGAAGTCGGCCGGGTCGAACTCGTCGATCGGGATGATCCGCAGACGAGGAAGGGTCTCGTTGAACGCCCCGACGTCGTACTCGAGGTCGAAGAACTGCAGGCCACGCTCGATCAGCGCCGTGAAACCGCTGTTCTTGAACTCCCGGAAGGCCAGCAGACCTGTCCGGCGACCGTGGAGCAGCTGGTCCATCTGCGGCAGGAAGTCGCCGTCGTTGCTGACGAGCATCAGGTCGGCGTCGCGTTGCTGCAGCTCGGTCAGGGTCCGCTGGATCGCGATGTCCACGACCTTGTCGTTCGGCCCGCCCGAGAGCGGGATCGGTCGGTAGCCGATGCTCGTCAGCGCCTGGATGAAGCTCATCGGGAGGTCGTCCTTGACCGCGAGGAAGAACAACCCCTTCACCGGCTGGCTCCAGGTCTGCTCGGCGAAGGTCAGGAGCCGTTCCCAGCGGGGGCGCTCGTTGGGATGCGGCCGCCGTCCGAAGATCGAGGCTCCGAGCGTGGCGTCGATGTTCTCGCCGTCGACGAGGACGTAGGTCGTGCGCGCTTCGACGCTCATGGGCCGACCCTATGCCGCTTGGACCGGCTGAGGAGGTCGATAGGGTCACCCCGTGACTTCCGCGCCTTCCCCCGGCTCCTCCTCGGGACCTGCTCCTGGGCTCGCCCCCACCGTGGCCGTGATCGGAGGTGGACAGCTCGCGCGGATGATGGCCGAGCCGGCCGCCGCGCTCGGCATCCCCCTGCGCCTGCTGGCCGAGGCCCCGGGCGTCAGCGCCGCACAGGTGATCCCCGACCAGATGGTTGGCGACTACACCGACCTCGCCACGCTGGTGGCGGTCACGGAGGGGTGTGCCGTGGTCACCTTCGACCACGAGCACGTGCCGACCGAGCACCTGCACGCCCTCGAGTCGTCGCTGGCGGTCCGGCCCG
>JBKJON010000271.1:0-6351 GCA_046595715.1 Marmoricola sp. | reverse complement strand
TGAACGACGTGAACTGGTTGACGTACTCCCAGACCCGCTCGTTGGAGGTGTGGAAGAGGTGGGCGCCGTAGACGTGCACCTCGATGCCGGTCTCGGGCTCGGGCTCGCTGTAGGCGTTGCCCCCCAGGTGGTGGCGTCGCTCGAGGATCAGGACCTTCAGGCCGAGCTCGCTGGCACACCGCTCGGCGATGGTGAGGCCGAAGAACCCCGATCCGACGATGACCAGGTCAGGCGCATGCTCGGCGTTCAAACGAAACTCTCCTCTGCGGGCCCGGGACTGCGGGGCTCGACGTGGCTCCATGCGGACGGCAGGAGGCCAGCGATGTGGCTCATCGCCGCGTCAGTCTAGCCGCGCGCTGTTCCCGAACGGTTGGCCAACAGGCGCCGGTAGGCGACCTTTCTCACAGCCTCGGGCACCAGGCGGTAGCCGCCCCTGACCGCGACGTTGCGCAGGTACTGCCTGCGCGAGGTGAGTCCGAGAGCCCTGAACCGGGACTGCAGGGCCAGCTCGGAACGCAGCAGCGCCATCCCACCCCGACGGGCGTAGGCGCCGGCACCGACCCGGTAGTGGACCAGCGGTTCGGCCAGGTTGGCCGGCACCGCGCCACCGGCGACCATCCGCGTGAACAGCAGGTAGTCCTCCATCAGGGCCATGTCGGAGTAGCCGCCCGCGGCCAGCACGGCGGCGCGGCGGTAGACCACGGTGGGGTGGTTGAACGGGTCACGGAAGCGGACGACACGCCTGATCTCGTCAGGCTCGGTGGGCGGCGTACGGCGACCCACGACGTCCTCGACCGACTCCCCGAACTCCCAGAGCCCCGACCCGACGATGTCGGCCCCGGCCTCGATGAGGGGAAGCTGCTTCTCGAACCGGTCGGGCGTGCTCACGTCGTCGGCGTCCATGCGCGCGACGATCTCGTGCCGGCTGGCCCTGAGTCCCGCGTCGAGAGCCGGACCGAGACCGACGTTGGCGTCGATCCGCACGTGCGTCACCGGCACCGGGCTGGCCTCGACCAGCCGCCGGATCTCCTGGGCGAGGTCGTCGGGCACGGGTCCGTCCTGGACGAGCACCACCTGGGCGGGACGCCGGGACTGCTGGTCCACGGTGGAGACGAAGGCTTCTCGGAGGTAGTCGGCCCGGTCACCACGCCAGGTGCTCATCAGCAGGGCGAAGGGCTGGCCGGGCGGGAGCACCTGCCCCCCGGAGGTCGCGCCCGGGGTCAGCCACCCCGCCTCCTCCAGCACCTCGGCGTTCGGACGTGGACCGCTCCTCAAGCCCTCCCGCAGACCTCTGCCGAGGGCGCGCCGCAGGGTCCCTCGGTCGCTCGACCCCGCGAAGGTCCGCCCCCAGCGCCGCAGCGTCGAGGCGCCGTAGACGGCCTTCTCGGCGGGCCGCAGCCCGCGTGAACGCGTGAACAGCCACACCTTGTTGCGGACCTCGAAGAAGAAGCGCTCCCCCGGGTCCGCGTCGGTGGAGCCGAAGACCCTGGTCTTGTGCACCACCACGCTGGCCGGGCAGTAGAGCCCGACCCCGTCCCGGATCAGGCGGGTGGAGTACTCGAAGTCGTCGTTCCACAAGAAGTAGTCGGCCAGCGGAAGACCGCGCTCACGGATCACCCGCGTGTCGCACATGATCGAGACGAAGCTCGCGGACCGGATCGGCACGGCCCGCACCCCGGCGGCCGCCCGGTCCTCGGCGGCGCTCGCCCCGGGCTTGCGGCGTGGAGTGTTCATCGGGTGGTCGCGCCCGTCGGTCCACACGACCTTGCTCGCCAGGACCGCGGGGCGTCGACCCACCGGCCCGGCGTACTCCTGCCACGCCCGGACGAGCCCGCGGGCCGCGTCCGGCGTGGGGATGGTGTCGTCGTCGAGCAGCCAGACCAGGTCGGGTCCGTGGGTCAGCGCCTGCTCGATGCCGACGGCGAACCCGCCCGCTCCCCCTGTGTTCTTCTCGAGGACCACGACGTCGAGCCCGGCCTCCCCCGCCAGCAGCTCGTCGGTGCCGTCGGTCGAGGCGTTGTCGACCACGACCAGGGCGGACAGCTCATGGGTCTGCCCCCGGAGTGCCGCCAGCGCCTCCACCAGCAGCTCACGCCGGTTCCAGGTGACCACGACCGCGACCACGCGGACAGGTTCGGTGGAGGCGGGCACCCGCGCACCCTACCGACGCGGGCCGCCGGGAACGGGCCAACGCCCCGGCGACAGCCTCAGCCGCCGGGATGCAGGAGCGGGACGAGCACGAGGAAGTAGACGGCGGCCGCCAGGAGCAGCAGGAGGAGGGCTCCGACGACCTGGCGGGTGCGTGGGGTGGCTCGGCGGTACATCCAGAACGCGAGGAGGACCAGTGCCAGGAGCAGGAGGTACTTGAGCACCGGTCGGTCAGCAGACCGAGGAGAGGTCGGCGGCCTGGTTGGCGGCGTACCCCTCTTTGAGGTTGCCGATCGAGCCACCCGTGGTGCCGGTCGAGGACGACGTGGGGGCCGCCTTCTTCGTGGGCTTCTTCGCGACCTTGCCCTCGGAGCGGTTGATCGCCTTCTGCACCGACCCGTGGATCGCGTCGATGTCAGGGTTGCCCGTCGAGATCATCGGCGGGACGAAGGAGACGGTGCGGATCGGCTGCTTGCGGGCCTTCAGGGCCAGCTCCATGAACCGGTCGACCTCACCCCTCGGGAGGTCGGTGGTGATCAGCGCGGTGCTCGCCTTGGCGATCTTGTCGAAGTTGAACACCACCGTCTGCGGGCTGAGCTGGTGCAGCATGGCGTTCATCACGCACTTCTGGCGCGCCATCCGGGAGTAGTCGTCGGCCGCGACGCGGGAGCGCGCGAACCAGAGCGTCTGGAAGCCGTTGAGCTTGCGCTTGCCCGGCTTGATGTAGCCGGAGACCGGCGCGCCGATGCCCCCGATCGGGATGGCGTCGCGCACGTTGAGCGTCACGCCTCCGACCGCGTCGACCAGGCGCTGGAAGCCCTGCAGGTTCACCATCGCGTAGTAGTTGATCGTCAGCCCGGTGATCCCCTCGACGCCTTCCTTGGTGGCCTCCACGCCGGGGTTGTCGTAGCCCTTGAACAGGGCGGTGTGGTCCTGGGCCCAGGTGGCGAGCGAGTTCAGCTCGCACTCCGCGCCGCAGTCGTAGCCGTCGGGGAACTGCTCGGCCATGATCGACCCCTTCGGGAAGGGGAAGTTGAGCATGTTGCGGGGCAGGCCGAAGAGCACGGTCTCGCCGGTCTCGGCGTCGATGCTCGCCACCGACAGGCTGTCGGGACGCAGTCCCCAACGGTCGGACCCGGAGTCGCCCCCGAGCAGCAGCACGTTGTAGCGCCCGGCGTGGGCCGTGGTGGCCGCACCGTTGGTGAACATCGCGCTCATGAAGTCCTTCTGCACGCCGACCACGTGGGAGGCGAACAGCAGCGAGCCCGCGACGGTGAAGCAGAGCAGCCCGTTGATGCCGACCATGGCCAGGCGCTGCTTCTGACGCAGCGCGAGCGGGTCACCGAGGCGCCAGGCGTCGACGAACAGGTAGGCCCAGCCGACCGCCATCGCCATCAGCACGATCCGGACGGTGCCGAGCACGAAGGTGTTGCTCAGCAACCAGAAGACGAACGACCCGAAGACCAGGCCGAGCCCGAAGAGCACCACGACGGTGGCCACCAGCCCGCACCAGATCCGCAGCGCGAGGCGGCCGGTCTCCTTGTGGCCGGCCGCGAGCTGGGCCGAGCCGGGCAGCACGAGAGTCATCAGCATGAGTACGACGGCGCGTCGGAACTTCACACCGGCGGCCTGGGGGCCACGGGTGCTGCGCGCTGGGGAGTCGGGGAGGGCAGACGCCATGAGGGGGGAAGACCTCTCGGGGTCGAGGAGTGGCCGGTGGGTGCCGACAAGTATCACCAGCCACATGCGTCACAGGGGTGGAGGCGCGCCGAGTGGGCGTCCGGCCTCCGACTCCACCTGCCCGGGGAGCAACGTCCGGCCCACCCGTCCGGCTCACCCGCCCGAGCGTGGGTGGCAACTGCTCCGCGCACCGCACGGTAGCGTCTGCGCCATGTCTGAGAGTGGTAAGCCCGATGGAACCGGCAGCGGCTCCAGCGGCGGCTCCGGAGACGGACAGGACGGTCCCGACTATGGCTGGCTCTACGGCGGCAAGGGCGCTCAGCAGCCCGTGGACCGCGGGTCCGACGACCCCGAGCCCACGCAGGTGCTCCCCATGATCGACCGGCCAGGGACGCCCATGGCCTCAGGGGCTGCTGGCGGCGCCACCCGTTCCGGCGGGGAGCCGCTTCGCCGGCCGGTGCAGCCCGCCCAGCCCGTGGCACCCCCGAGGACTCCCAGGGGTGGTCCCGGGAAGCCTCGCCGCCGGCCGCCGATCGGCAGGATCGTCCTGCTCGTCCTGGTGGCCTGGATCGTCTTCCTGGTCGCCGTACCCATCTGGGCCACCAGCAAGATCGACAAGGTCGACATCGAGCCCAGCGGCGACCGGCCGGCTGCCCAGCCGGGCACGACGTACCTCCTGGTGGGCTCCGACAGCCGCAAGGGCCTGTCGAAGAAGGAGAACAAGCGACTCGGCACCGGCGGTGTGGGCGACATCGGACAGCGCACCGACACGATCATGCTGCTCCACACGGGCAGCGGGCCGAGCATGCTGCTCTCCATCCCGCGCGACTCACTGGTCCCGATCCCGGGGCGCGGCACGAGCAAGATCAACTCGGCCTTCGCCGTCGGCGGACCCAAGCTCCTCGTCCAGACGCTCGAGCAGAGCACCGGTGTCCGCATCGACGACTACGTCGAGATCGGCTTCGGCGGCTTCGTGAACTCCGTCGACGCCGTGGGTGGCATCACGGTCTGCCCGCGTGAGCGGATGGTCGACCCCAAGGCCAACCTCCGGATCAAGAAGGGGTGCCAGGAGGTCGACGGCGTGACAGCGCTCGGCTACTCCCGGTCCCGCTACGTCAGCCAGTACGGCGACATCGACCGGGCTCGCCGCCAGCGCGAGGTGGTCAGCGCGATCGGCGCCGAGGTGAAGTCGCCGTGGACGTTCATCAACCCGGTGCGCTACTTCAACGTCAACAAGGCGGCCACGTCGTCGCTGCGCATCAGCAAGGGCACCGGCCCGGTCACGCTGGCGAAGTTCGGCCTCGCGATGACCCGCGTCAACGGCACGAACGGGCTGACCTGTTCGATGCCGATCGCGGACCAGGCCATCAACTGGGACAAGGAGCGCGCGCTGGCGCTGCTGAAGTACGTCAAGGAGGACCGCACGGGTGACATCCCGAAGCGGCTCTGCACACCTACTGGACTGCCTGGAGTGACGAATTGAGCGGCACGTACGAGACGATCAGGTGGTCCGTGGACCAGGACGGTGTCGCCACCCTCACTCTGGACCGGCCCGAGGCGCTGAACGCGTTCGACGTCACCATGGCCCGGGAGCTGGAGCAGTTCTTCCGCACCGACGCCCTGCGTGAGGAGGTGCGGGCCGTCGTCGTCACCGGCGCCGGCAAGGCGTTCTGCGCGGGCATGGACCTCTCGGCCGAGGGCAACGTGTTCGGCCTCGACGAGACGCTGACCCCCACTCCCGCCGACATGCGTGACCGGCTCGAGGACCCCGAGATCAACGACGGCGTCCGCGACACCGGCGGCAAGGTGAGCCTGGCGATCCACGAGCTGCCCAAGCCGGTGATCGCGGCGATCAACGGGGCTGCCGTCGGCATCGGCGCCACCATGACGCTGGCGATGGACATCCGGATGGCCTCGACAAAGGCCCGCATCGGCTTCGTCTTCGGTCGTCTCGGCATCGTCCCCGAGGCCACCTCGTCGTGGTTCCTGCCCCGCATCGTCGGCATCCAGCAGGCCCTCGAGTGGGTCTACTCCGCCGACATCCTGACCGCCCAGCAGGCGCTCGAGGGTCGGCTGCTGCGATCCGTGCACGAGCCCGACGACCTTCTCCCCGCCGCGCTCGAGCTCGCGCGCGCCTTCGTCGTACGCCGCTCCCCGGTCGCGCTGGCCCTGGCCAAGCAGATGCTCTACCGCAACGGCGCCACCGACCACCCGATCGAGGCGCACCGGTCCGACAGCCTGGCCATGTTCTACACGAGCATCGGCGACGGCAAGGAGGGTGTGGCCGCCTTCCGGGAGAAGCGGGACCCCGTGTTCACGGGCCTCGCGAGCGACCTCCCGGAGATCTACTGACGAAGAAGTCAGCACGCTGCGCGTCTCGCATCGTGGGCGTGTCTCGGGGCAGGATGTATTCAGGGCTCGCTTGTCGCCTCTGAGGAGATGTGCAGACCATGTCCGAGCTACCGACCGAGTCCACGTCCGTGTGGGAGAACGCCAGCGCTCGAACAGGCGCGCGGCGTTCTC
>JBKJON010000160.1:0-3468 GCA_046595715.1 Marmoricola sp. | reverse complement strand
TCCTGCACTTCGTCGGCGCCGGCCGGGAGGCGAAGTCCTACAACGCCGAGACGGCCGCAAAGATGCGCCAAGCCCTGGCCTGAGGCCCCCGCCGATCGAGACCCTCGCTCGGCGAGCAGCAGCTCGACTGTCGCGGCCTCGATGTGTGCGCGTGGCATCAGGAGGTAGGGCACCCTCAATAGAAGCCGTAATACGGACAAACCTTCACAAAAGTGGCAAAACAGAGGCGGCAACTACTCACGAGAGCAGGAGAGCCACGGATGGCGATCGTCAACCTCAAGCGACGCAAGGGTCGCGCGAAGCGTCGGCGTCAGGCCGTCAAGCGAGCTGTACTGCCGGCAGGGACGCCAACCCCAGCACTTGTTGCCGCACCGACTCCGACACCGACACCGACGCCCGCCGCTCCGACGGAAGGATCCACGACCCTAGGGTCGATCGCCGCCGCACAGACAACGGCAGCTACGTCTCGGGAGCGGCTCTATCTGAACCGGCTGGGCACCGGCTACGGGTCCATCAGCTCGGCGTGGTCGGGGGCCAGTGGACCGCTGGCTCGAGCCATGAACGAGGCGGTCTCGGTGTCCAAAGGTGCGGGCGCGCATCTCAAGGCTGTCACCAGCTCGACAGCCGCATATCCACGGTCTGGAACGCCTCGCCGTATGCCACCCCGCTGAAGAACGCGGCCAAGTTGATCCGCGCTGACCTCGGCACCGACGTGATCGCCATTGACGCAGGCAACTGGGACCTGCACACCAACTACGGCACCCTGCAGTGGGGCTCGATGCAGTCCAACATCGACGGCTTCGCGCAGTCGCTCAAGGCGTTCTTCGACGACCTGGGTGCATTGCGCTCCCGGGTGACGGTGGTGACCATCTCGGAGTTCGGTCGTCGGGTCGCAGAGAACGGAAGCCAGGGCTTCGACCACGGTTGGGCAACATGATGCTGGTGGCCGGCGCAGGCGTGAAGGGTGGGCAGTACTTCGGGCGGTGGCCCGGCCTGGAAGGCAGCGCCACTGCTGACGGGGACCTCAAGGTCACCACCGACTACCGCAACGTCGTCGGTGAGGTCGTTGCACGTCGGTTCCCTGACCGCTCGCTGCCAGCGTTGTTCCCGGGTTTGTCCTACCAGCCGGTGGGACTCATGGCCTGAGCGGGCCCGGCACTGTCCGCGAGCCCAGGCCTGCCTTGGCGGCCCATCTGAACGGGTTTGCGCGCGCGACAAAAGGCGGGTACCAACATTAGGATTTTAACTCTCAAAGCATACTAAAACGGTCATACTGAAGTCCGGACGTGAGAACCAAGAGCAGGAGAGCCACGGATGGCTATCGTCAGTCTCAAGCGCCGCAGGCGGCGTGGAAGACGCCGTCGGCGCGCTGCGAAAAGGCACGCCTCGCCGGTCGCGTCCCCCCAACCCATCGTTGCTCCGGTGGCGAAGCCGTCTGCGCCCAAGGCGCCAGCGCCGATCACCGTCGTGCAGACACCCGTGGCGACCTCGCGGGAAAGGCTCTTCCTCAACCGGTTGGGCACGGGCTTCACCCAGAGAGCCCTCGCCGAACTGCGCTCCCTGGGGACGCCTGAAGCGTGGCTCGAGAGCCAGATGCTCCCAGGCGCCCTCAAGGAGGCGCCGAAGGTGGCGGCGGTGGATGCCTGGTTCGGAAGCCTATGGCGTACTCCCGCCGACAAGTTCGCGTCCGTCCAAAAACTCACCAGGACGAACGCGAGCTACGGTGACGACCTCGGCAACTGGTCGATCCTGAGACGGATTTACTCAACTCGCACGGTGCAGGAGCGGATGACAGAGTTCTGGTCGACCAATCTGCACATCCCGGTCACTCACAACCGTGCCTGGGTCTGGCGCTTCGACTACGACGCCACGATCCGCAGGCATGCACTGGGTCGCTTCGAGGACCTTCTCATCGCGTCGTCCTTGCACCCCGCGATGCGATTCTACCTGGACAACTACAAGTCGGTGAGGAACAAACCCAACGAGAACCAGGGTCGTGAGCTGCTCGAGCTGCACACGGTCGGGATCGAAGCGGGCTACTCCGAGGACATGGTCAAGGCCTCCGCAGTGCTGCTCTCCGGCTACACCGCGGACTACGGGACCAGCTTCGAGGTCAAGTACGACCCGGCTATGCACACCACTGGCCCCGTTAGGGTGCTGGACTTCACTCACGCCAACACCGCGAGCGACGGTCAGGCCGCTGCCTTGGCCTACCTCTCATACCTGGCGCACCACCCGGCGACCGCCAAGAACCTGGCCCGCAAGATCGCGACGTGGTTCGTCAGTGACACTCCCTCTGACGGATTGGTGGACGCGCTGGCCGGTGCCTATCTCGACCATGACACGGACATCCGAGGCGTGCTCCGCACCCTGGTCGCGCACCCAGAGTTCCTCACTTCCGAAGGACAGAAGGCGCACACACCCATCGCGGACCTGGTCGCAACCACCCGGGTGCTGGAGGTCGACGTGACGGCGCCCTCCTCCCCCTCGTCTTGGGCGCACTACGCCAACACCTTGCACTACTCCGAGCGTGCCTTCACCTGGCCAAGGCCGGACGGCCCGCCGGTGACAAACGCAGCGTGGTCATCCACCGTGCGCATGTTTGGCTCGTACAAGATGCACGGGATCCAGGCTGGTGGCTACACCCCGGGGGCCACGTTCAGATCACGCACCGCCTGGCTCCCGGGCCAAGCGGTCCGTTTCGACGCCTACGTCGACCACCTCTGCCGCACCTGGCTGGGTCGCAAGGCGGACTCCCGTCTCCTGCAAGGAGCCGTCGAGGCCACTGGCGTGCCCGCGCAGACCGTGGTGACACCGAAGCACGCTGTGGCAAGCGGCAAGTTCCAGCAGCTGGCGCTAGCACTGCTCGACTCTCCTGACCACATGACCACCTGAAGGCTGCAGATGATGACTGACTCCCCACTGCACGACTCGTCGCGGCGCTGCTGCGCCGACTTTGACGGCCCACAGCTCTCGAGACGCTCGCTGCTCGCCGGCGCTACCGCTCTTGGTGGATCGCTGGCTGTGGCTCAGATGTTCGGCGACTCCTTGATGCAGGCCACCTTCGCCGGCGATGCGGGCGGGAACACTCTGGTGGTGCTCAGTCTGCGCGGCGGCGTCGACGGGCTCGGCGTCGTGGTTCCCCATGGCGACACCGGGTATCTCAAGGCACGCCCCTCAACGGCGGTGCCAGCGAGCTCGTTGGTCTGCGGTGATGCCATGTTCGGCCTGCACCCGATGATGGCGCCACTCGCACCGATGTGGGCAGCCGGTGAGCTCGCCGCCATCCAGGCCACCGGCCTCGCGGTTGCCAACCGCTCGCACTTCGCGGCCATCGAGGAGATCGAAGACGCTGCCCCGGGGTCCTCGGTCAGATCCGGGTGGATCAACCGGATGATCGGACAGTCCTCGACTCCGAGGGAGATCGAGGGTGTCCAGCTCGGGGCGAACTTTCCGGCCGCAGCGATG
>JBKJON010000053.1:0-5270 GCA_046595715.1 Marmoricola sp. | reverse complement strand
TGGTCGCACAGGAACTCGTGGCCGATGCGGTCGAGCTCGTCGGTCGTGACACCGGGGGCGACGTGCGAGCCGACCAGGTCCCTCGCCTCGGCGGCCAGCCTGCCGGCGACCCGCATGCGTGCGATCGTGTCGGAGTCCTTGACCTCGGAGCCGGTGAACGGGGTGGGAGCGGCCTGGTCGACGTACTCCGGACGCTGGATGTTCGCGGGCACGGGGCGGCGCGGGGAGATCCTTCCCGGGGCTATGGCGGTCACGGCGCCGAGTGTAGTTTCAGCGGTATGAGCGACAGCGAGCACGAGTACTGGTACTGCCTCAAGCACCATGCCGTCGAGGGCAAGGACGGCTGCAAGAACGCTGACCGTCTCGGCCCTTACGCCACCGAGGACGAGGCCGCGCGCGCTCTGGAGAAGACCCAGGAGCGCAACGAGGAGTGGGACAACGACCCCAAGTGGAACGACGACACCCTCGAGGACTGACCCTCCGGGGACACCCGCACGTCAGCCGGTGAAGCTGCCTGCCAGTCGTGTCGTGCGTCCGTCGACGTGCTGGCTGTCGGCGGTGCCGTAGGTCCAGCGGAAGCCTTCGGCGCACCAGATCCTGACCACGGGGTGGGAGGTCGACCTCCACGCCATCGGTGGGTCGCTGCGTGAGGCCCACCACGAGTCGGCACCAGCCCGGTCGTGGAGCGGTAGGGGTTCTCCCAGGTGTTGACGTCGACCGCGCGGCCGGTGGCGTGGGGGAAACCGACGCCTGGCTTGTTCAAGACGCTGCGGCAGTTGAACGCGGAGGTGTTGTCCGCCGTGGAACGTCGGTGAGAACCCCGTCGGCCCCGGCGCCTGTGGCCCGGGGCTGGGCGGCGGTACCCGCCGGTCGGGGCGCGGCCGCAAGATAAACGACCGGCTTCGCGGGCGGCAGGTTGTCGATGCGTACGTCGTTGGAGGTTTCGCCCAGCCACCAGGTGGGCCGTTCCGGTCGCACGCCAGGTCGAGTCGACCCCCGGTGCCAGGGCGCCGACCCCCGACCGTCGGCTCCCCGTGAGCACACCGCGGTAGGCGATCCAGGGGCCGGTCCCCAGGCGTCGGTAGACGGTGACGAGCCCTCGGACGGGACTGCCGTCCGCCGCGGTCCAGAGCATCGCGAGGGTGCCGCTGGTCTCGTCGACCAGCCGCGCCGGTCCGGTCCGGTCAGCGCCAGGGTGCTCGCGTGGCGCAGACTGTTGACGGTCGACCCAGGTGATCTGGAGGGACCCTGAGCCGTCAGGGTGAGGGTCGTGACCGGCAGCGGGGCGGCGGACACAGGGCCGAAGACCACCGACAGCGCGACGACCAGGGAGATCACGAGAGGCGCCAGCAGGAGCGAGCGAGCAGCAGCGGGGACCTTCACGAAACCTCAGAGAGTGCGCGCGAGGTGGCGCGTGGTCTCACGCTGAACGAGAGTCGTGGGTTCCCGTAGGGTCTCGGCCGTGGCCAAGCAGAAGGTGTCGCCCTGGGGGTTCGTGGGGATGGGCGGCATGGCCTGCATGCTGTTCCTGGACCTCGGGACGGCGAACGTCGCTCCCTGGTGGGTGACCGTCCTGTTCATGCTGCTATGGGTGCTGCTGTTCCTGGTCGCCCTGGCCTGGTTCCTGCCACGACCCAGGCAGGTGCTCTGGTTGCCCGCACTCGCTTTCGTGGTCTGGCTGCCTGTCATCGTCCTGGGCACGCGCAGCCTCGGCTGGGGCGGCTGAACCTCCCTCAGCCGACCGGGTGGACTCGCAGGCGTGACGTCGCACCGGCGGGCCAGCCCGCCGGCTCCCTGAGATCCGGCGCATGGCGCACCGTCAGGCCATCACGCCGACGGGCTCGATGGCCAGCCCCGGGAACAGGGCCGGCACCGACCGGTCCGGGAAGCGCCTGCTGACGATCTCACCGAGGACGTTGCGGTAGTCCGTGGTGACCTTGAGGTCGCTGTCGATCAGGGAGCCACTGCCGAGTCCGGGCCAGCTTCCGTAGTACTGACCGCCCTTCACGCCGGCACCTGCCACGAGCATCATGTTGCCCCAGCCGTGGTCGAAGCCCTTGCTGCCGTTCTCGGCGATCCGGCGACCGAACTCCGAGATCGTCACCACGGTGACACGTGACCGCAGCGTGCCGAGGTCCGTCATGAACGCTGCCAGGGCCTGCGCGAAGCCGGAGATGTTGCTCTGCATGGAGCCCCACTTGAGGGTGCCGTAGCCGGTGTGCAGGTCCCAGTTGCCGGCGTCGATGGCGACGATGTCGGTGCCGATGTCGGCACGGATCAGCTTCGCCGCGTTCTTGAGCGGCTCGGCGAACGGGGTCGCGTTCCACAACGTCGGGTACGGCGCGCTGGTGGCGGGCATCGCCTTCAGCTGCGCGCCGGGACCCTTCGAGATGTTCACCGCCTCGCGGGCGCCGTTCGCGAGAGGCCCCTGTGCCGAGCCCCAGGCCGTCTGAAGCGACTGGTAGCGCTGAGTGGCGCGATCCTCGAGCCCCGGTATCAGCAGGCCGTCGAGGTCCCGGGTCGCCAGGACGGGGTTGGGGCCCGTCAGGGCGGTGCTCGGGAAGTTCATCCCGAGCTGCACGGCGTCCAGCGTGCCGTGACCGCTGCCGAGACCGATCATCCGGTTGATCCAGCCCGAACGGATCGCCGAGCCGGGGTCGGCGTCCTCGACCGCCTCGATGGCCGAGAAGTGCGAGCGGTTGGGTACGGCGAGCCCGGTGGCCTGGATGGCGGCCAGCTCTCCCGACTTCCAGAGGGGGGCGAGGGGCGCCATCGCCGGGTGCAGGCCGAACATGGCGTCCTGGCAGAGCAGGGCGCTGGCCGCGACAGCGGTCGAGGGTCGTGCGGAGTAGTAGCTGGGGTCACCGTGGGGTACGACGACCCCGAGGCCGTCGATCCCGCCCCGCAGGCTGATCACGACCAGGGTGTTGCCCCCCTTGGTGCCGGCGAACGTCGCCTGCATCATGGCGTCGCCGAACATCTGCGTCACGGCCACAGACCCGCCGACAGCGGCGGCACCCTGCAGCAGCGACCGCCGGGACAGGCGTGAGCGGGAGAAGTCGCGGCAGCAGGCGTCCTCGGGGGCGGTCGCGTGATCGGTCATCGGGTGCCTCACGTCGTCATGTGGTCGGGGGTGTCGAGCAGGGCACTGATGAGTCGCGGGAACAGCCAGGAGGCCAGCCCGTGCTTGCTGGTGACCACGGTCGAGGCGGTCACGACGGCCCAGGTCTGCGGTCCGGTGACGGCCTCGGCGGCGGCCTGCAGCAGCCGTGCGTCCGCGGCCCGGCCCAGCCATGTGCGGCAGAGGTGGTCGACGTAGGTGTCGAAGCGAAGGCTCGTCGTCGGCAGCCACGACGCTGCGGTGCGGTAGGTAGCGGCCTCCTTGGGCCACCAGCCGCCGGCCAGGCTGTGGTGCATGCCGTAGCTGGCGAAGAGTCGTGAGGACGAGGCCCAGGGTGCCCCGTTGAGCGGTGGACCGTCGGGCCGCGGCCACGCGAAGACCCGGTCGCCGCCGTGGACGTAGTTGGCGGCGTTGGCCCAGGAGTTGCCGGAGACCGGCGTGAGCACGTCGACGTTCAGCGCCCGCGTGGTGGCGACGAGGTCGGCGACCGGCGTACGTACCTTGAGGCCGCCGGAGGTCAGGAACTCCGGCTGCGTGGACAGCGCGGTGAGCACGGCACTGATGTCGGTGCCCGAGCTGGTGTAGACGGCGGCCAGCTTGTTGACGAGTGCGTCGGAGGGGGAGTCCGAGACGAAGGCGACGGCCAGCTTCCGAGCGATCCTCCGGGCCGTGGCCGGGTGGTTCGCGAGGTACTTCAGGTAGGCCATCGTGACGGCCTGGCCGTCAGCGGCCGAGTTCGGGCTGGTGAAGCCGAGGACCTGGACCGCTCCGGTGGTGTGCGCGTTGGCGTCGTACTTCGCCTCGAAGGTCTTGCCCCAGTCCACGGTGTACCCGGACAGGATCTTCGCCGAGGCCTTGACCATGTCCTCGGTGTAGCCCGCGTCGCGGCCCACGGTGTGCAGCTCGAGCAGCTCGCGGCCCTGGTTCTCGTTGGGCTTGTCCCTCACCGAGGTCCAGTTGTCGAGGTAGACCCGCATCGCCGGATGCAGCGAGCAGGCGACCAGCAGGTCCTCGAAGGTCCCGAGGGCGTGCTGCCGGATGGTGGCGTCGTAGTCGAAGCGATAGAGCCAGGCGCGGTCGTGGCCGATCGGGATGTGCAGCGCGGTGGACCAGAAGTCGGTCATCGTCTCGAGCAGGCTGCGCTCGGAGTAGACGCGGCGCAGGATGCTCCAGTTGCCGAGGTCGTTGCCGTACTGCCACGCCTTCTTGGAGCCGTCGACGTTGGTGGCGTTCTTCTGGGCCGGCGTACGTAGCAGTGGAGCGAACCAGGCGTCGACGCTCGCGATCTTGGCGGACTCGGCGACGGTCGCGGGCCTCAGCTGCGCCGCGAGCCAGGCCTCCGGGCTGCCGGCGGCGCGGAGCAGGGCGAGGGCAGCGGGGGTGAACCCGGTGCCGAAGCGGTTCAGGTAGAGCCGTTCCCGCGACGTCGCGATTGGCACGGGGGAGGCCCAGGGCTGGTCCGACGGGCTCGGTGGGTCGGCCGAGACGCTCTGGGTCGCCAGCTTGGGCGCCGGCTTGGGCGTGAAGGTGTGCTTCACCTTGACGGCGCGAAGCCTCATCTTCTTGCGTCGTTTCCGCTTCTTGGTGCCGAAGATCGCCATGTGGGTGTCCCTGGAGAGCCGAACGTGCGGGGCAGATGACACCATCCTGATGGCTCCGGCGGCGATTTGTCATGATTTCAGCGAATCATCTCAAAACCGGACATACTTATTTCAGAACGTGTGCTCCACCCCGGGAAACCCACCTGACCGGACGTCGGCGGCGTAGGCCCTCGCGCCGTCGAGGAGCACGCTGTGCAGGTCGGCGTACTGCTTGACGAAGCGGGCCATCTTGCCGCCGCGCATCCCGAAGGCGTCCTGCCAGACCAGCACCTGGCCGTCACAGTCGGCCCCGGCGCCGATGCCGATGGTGGGGATGCTGAGCTCCTTGGTGATCCGGCCGGCCACGTCGCCCGGGACCATCTCCATCACGACCGCGAACGCACCGGCGGCCTCGATCGCGCGGGCGTCCTCGAGGATCCGGTCGCCGGCCTCCCCGCGACCCTGCACGCGGTAGCCGCCCACATCGGGTTCACTCCCCAGAGCGAGCACGCGCTGGGCGGCTACCGCGTCCAGGGTCGCGGGGAGACCGGCGACCGGATCCTCGAGGA
>JBKJON010000050.1:0-5485 GCA_046595715.1 Marmoricola sp. | reverse complement strand
CCGTGTACGCCACCAAGGCCCAAGCCCGCAGGGACGTCATCGCCTACATCGAGGGGTTCTACAACTCCCGACGACGCCATTCAGCACTTGGCTACAGGCGACCCGACGAGGTCCACTACGGTTACGTCCAGCCGGCAACGGCAGCGTAGAGAAACCCATCAAATCCGCTGTCCGAAATCACCGCAGCAGGCCACTTCGGCGAGACGGTCGACCACGTCCTTCTTCCGTGGACCCGTGGCTTGGTTGCCGGCGCCGGCGCCGGCGCCGGCGCCGAGCATCCAATTGCGTTGGTTCCAGCCGTCGCCTTCCTTGAAGTCGGCGAGGACAAGAAGGGCCAGGTCGGGCAGCGGCAGGGTCATCAGTTCGTCGGGGGTGTGGTCCCAAAGCTTCATGCGTCCGAACCTACGCACTCGGCCGGACAGAAACTCTCTTGTCGATTGGAAAAGTACTGTCCGGTCAGCCGCTGTTCGAGCGATTGGGGTGGTGCGTCACTCTGGGACTGTAGGACGCGGCTCCGCATTGGAAGGCCCAAGAATAGCCCTGGTCGTGAACGGGGGTCCGGGCGACGAAAAGCGTCCATGACTATCCACCGTTGCAACGCCAACCCGATCTCTCGGCCCACACGCGAAGGTGGGTGCATGGAGGCCCATGCCACCTACCGGGAGCAAAGGTGACCTGGGACGGCATGCACTTCTTCACGGTCACGGACCCAACCGCCCACACCGTCCCTCCACCTCACGACCGCTCCACGGACCCTATGTGAGCCTTGCCAATGCCAGGTGGTGCTGCGAGAGTCGAGTTCGCCTCATCCCACTGGCCAGATGCGAGGTCCTGCGATGTTGGACTACCACGGGAACCACGTCGGGCTGCATGAGTTCGTCGACGTATTGGGGGCGGCCGCCTTCGCCGATCCAGCCTTGACCTCGGCACAGCAGGACGCGCTCCAGGCGGTCTCGGACGAGCCGGGCTGCGCGCTGGTTGGCGGTTTCCTGCACCATCTGCTCTCGCACGCCACCTCCGACGGTTCCGAGATCGAGTTGCTCACCCAGGCGGCCGAGCTCTGGAAGACCGGCGTGCAGCTCTGCAACCAACTGGGCACAATCAGGAGCGAACTCGAGGCGGCGATGGCGGAACCTGGGTCTCCTGGCGCAGCGGACCGGTTCAACACCGCGGCGGTGCGGGCTCAGGAACTGGCGAACGAGGTGATCGGGCTCCGTGCCGGCGTCGACGCGGTGCGGTCCAAGGCGCTCGACTTCCGCCATCTGCCCGCCCATCCCCGCCAGAGCGATGTGGCGACCGACGCCTGGGACTGGAGCAACCTCACGACCGGTCGGCGCACCGACGCGCTGGTGCGCTCGCTGCTCGCGCGGGCAGTTGATCCGCGCACTCTCGCCGTCGCAGTGGGCGCTGCGGCCGCCTATGGAGCGAACGCGGCGGGGTCGGCCTACCTGGGGGCCGTGGTGGGGGGTCCCCGACGCAGCCACCGGCACCGCGACCGCTTGGCGCGCAACGCCGTGGGCACTCGGCTCCGCGACCAGCACCCGGCAACACGCGACCCTTCCGCGATGGCGGACGAGGTAGCGACCGACCCCAACAACACCGCGCTCGCACCGGATGTCGAGCAGCTCCTGCGCGATGCCTTCCAGGACGCGTTTGACACCTCAAGAACGGTCCCGATCCCGGACCTGAACACCGGTTATGAGCGGCTACGCAGCCACCTCAGGTTGCTCGACCAGTTCACCCTGCCCGCGCCGCCCGCGCCGCCCAGCCAGTTCTGGATGGCCACCCTCTGGTCAGACCCCAACAGCCCCCCGCCGATGCTGCGTCCCCAGGACGTCGACATCGTCGGCCAGGACGACGGTGGGGTCGCTGTGCAGATGGGCCTGGGCGAACCGGGCTCCGGCACGAGCGACAGCTCCGACAGCTCGAAGGCGAGCAAGGGCTGCGGGATCGCCGTCCTCGCGATCATCCTGATCGACCTGCTGCAGGCCTTCGTGCAGTGCATCGGGCAGTGGGCCAATGGCAACCCGTGCACGTTTTGGGACAACATGCTGCTCAGCAAGCTCTGGGAGCAGGACGAGCCGGATCCGCGCGACCCCACCAACCCCGGCGTAAGCCAACAGGAGCTGACCGGCATCGGCGTCGCTCCGCAGGCGGCCCAGTTCGTGGGCGTGCTCTTCGACGCGCACTCCCAGGCGTTCGAGGCCATGTCCCGAGCGCGGGCGTTCCTCGCGATCACGGGACTCGTCTATCCGACCGATGTGACCGCGCTGCCCGTGTTCGGACAGTTCCTCAAGGTTTTTCCCGAGGAGGAGTGGCCGCACCGTGAGGAGGCGGACCCTGTCGCGACATTCCACGTGCACCCCACGTCGCCGATCGAGAACCCGACACGCTCGCCATCGCCCTACCCCTTCGGTGCGGGGCCGGAGGTCATCTTCAGCAACGGCAGCGAACTGCATGCCGCGACGATCTCGTTGACCTTGTGGGCGTCCGCCGTTGCCGGTACCTCCGGTGAGGAGAACCTCGATCTGGACGGCGACCGGGGTGCTCGGCACCGTTGCTGGGCTGCGGAAGGCTCGGTTCATGACGACCCCGTCGATGTCCGCATCCTCGACTACGCCGACCAGTAGGGGTCCGACATGCCGCACGCGAACGAGGAGCATCGAGAGGGTCCCCCGGACACCCGTCCCTACTTGTGTCTGCCTTACTGGACGACCCCGCTTGCTCCCGGGGGATCTTGGGACAACGGCGAGCAGCGGCCGCTTCCGTCAGCGGTGGTCTCCTACCTGTGCCCTGCCATTCGCCCGGGTCCTTATCGACCGGGACAGCCGCTCAGCGTGACCGTCGACGTCCGGAACTCCGGCGGTGGCAACAGTGCGGCGATGGCGACCGTGGTCGTCTACTGGGCGGATCCGACCGTCGGCTTCGCCACACCTCGTTTCTTCGCCGCCACTGCCGTGAGCGTGGTGCCCGGACGCACGGCACCGCTGACCGCCACCACCGCCACGATGACGGCCACCATCCCCGTGAGCGCGCCGGAGCACATCTGCCTCCTCGTCGCGGTGTCGCACGCCGCCGACCGTGCCGGCAAGGCTGCCGACCCAGTCGGTGACCGGCACTGGGCGCAGCGCAACCTCGTCGCGGTGCCCGCCGCGCCCGCCGCCCCGGCCCTGGTCCCACTGACCGTTGCCAACCCGTTCGCCGAAGGTGGCGCCTTCTTCCTCCAGTTGCGACCCACGGAGTTCGACCAGGCCCGTCTGGTCGCCCGGGAACTCGGGACGAGTCCGACCGATGCGTCGGTGACAATCCGACTTCTCGACCTCGACGGCGCGCTGGTCGCCGAAGAGGGACGCGATGTGAGCCTCGCGATGGATCTTGGTGGTCATGAGAAGCGTGAGTTCCAGGTACTTCTCGACCTCCCCGCCGAGCTCGACGAGGGCCGCAGCGTCGGAATCGACGCCCTGCTGTTCAGCTCAGAGGAACAGCTGTGCGGGTCGCTCGGACTGGTCGTGGTGCCTCCTCAGCGGTGACGAGCGACGCCCGAATGATCGCTTCGGCCAAGTTTGCGCGGTGTCCGAGAGGCTCTGTTGCGTTGTTTGATCGCAGGCCATGCTGAGGCGAGATCTGGCGCCCGTGTGTTGGTCAGATGACGGGTCTGAGTTCGTCGAATGCGGTGGCCAGCCGGAACAGCGGCGCGGTGTCGATCGCGAGCTCGTAGTGGCCACGGCGTAGGTTCTGGATGAAGGCGTGCCCTCGGATCAGAACGCTCGCCGTGCGATTCGTCTTCACCCCGCGCATAGGTCGGAGCCGTGCCTTGAGCCGGTCGTGGTCGCATTCGACTCGGTTGTTCTGGTACTGGTCGGTGTTGTGCAACGCGGCAGGAAGCAGCTCCTCGATCACGTTGGCCAACGCTGGTGCCCGGTCGGTGATCACCTCGCCCGGGTCGCCGTGCGCAGCCAGGGCTGCGGTGAAGAACCTACGCCCGGAGGCGATGTCCCGTCGCTGGGACACGTACACGTCGATCACCTGGCCGCGCTGGTCGACCGCTCGGTAGACGTAGGACCAGACCCCGGAGACCTTGACGTAGGTTTCGTCGACGAACCAGCGATCCCCGGCCAGGTGCCGGACCGGCCGGGCCGCGTCGATCATCAACGGCGTGAACCTCTGCACCCACCGATACAGGGTGACGTGGTCGACCTCGATGCCACGCTCGGCAAGAAGCTCTTCGAGGTCCCGGTAGGACAACCCGTACCACCGGAGGTACCAGCGCACCGCCAACAAGATCACCTCGGGCGGGAATCGGAAGCCAGCGAAGCCCGAGAGCATCCTCACAGGCGGTCTCGGACGGCGAGTGCGCTTCATCGAGCCACCCTCACCGCCACGCTGCGATGCGTCAACGCAACAGAGCCGGCGAAGGTCACCCTGCCGGCACTCGGATCACACGGCTGGTCATCGGCACTCCTGCTCTCTGGGTCAAGCGACTCAGGCCCGGCGACATGGCAGAGCCGTCTGCAGAGCAGCAACCAATCCGTTGCCTCGCGTCAGCGCGGCCAGCATGACCAAGGTGGGCAGCCTGCGGCGTACCACGTAGCGAGCCGCTCGAACCCGGCTTCGAGCCCGACCGCGGGCTCCCACTGCAGCACCGTGCGGGTGCGGCGCTGGTCGAACCAGTGCGCCGTTGTCAGTTGCTCGGCCAGGAAGCGCGTGACAGGCGGGGTGTCGCTGCGGCGGGTTGCTGCCCAGAACAGGTCGACGCCCGCCCCGGCGGCGAGTGCGAGCGGGACAGGGACGTGCCGCTGCGGCGGAGGGACCCCGGCAGCCCGGCACACTCGCTCGAGGATCTCGGCCACCGGACGCGGATCTCCGCCGCTGACCACCAGTGCCTCCCCATGGACCCCCAGGCCGCACGCGTCGACGGCGGCCACCAAGGACGACGCTGCGTCGTCGGCGTACGTCGTGTCGATCAGCGCGGCCCCGCGCCCCAGGATGGGCAGGCGCCCTGATCGCGCGCGGGACACGAGCCGCGCGACCAGCTGGGTGTCCCCGGGCCCCCACACGAGGTGGGGCCGCACAGCGAGAACCGCCAGGTCGGGAGAGTCGGCCGACAGGGCTAGGAGCTCGGCTGCCGCCTTGGTCCGGGAGTAGTGGCCCCGTGCCCTCGCCGGGTCAGCCGGCTCCGCACCGGCCCCGCACAGGGGCCGACCGGCATGCGCCACCGACGGTGACGACACCTGGACGAAGCGCCCCACCGCGGCAGCGCGGGCTGCCGCTAGGAGGGTGACGGTGCCCCGCACGTTGACGCGCTCGTACTGGTCCCTGGGTCCGACGACGTCCACCTTGGCCGCAAGGTGCAGGACGGCGTCCTGACCGCGGACAGCGCGGTCGACCGCGCCGGGATCAGAGACGTCCCCTAGCACCTCGCGGCACCCCAGGCCGGCACTGCGGCGTTGCATCACCGTGACGTCGTCACCCCGGGCGACGAGCA
>JBKJON010000320.1:0-3164 GCA_046595715.1 Marmoricola sp. | reverse complement strand
GCCGTGGCGTCGAAGCCGAAGAGGTAGTCGACGGTGGCGGGCAGCTCGAAGGCGCCCTTGTAGCCGTGTCGCTGCATGGCCGCGATCCACCGAGGGTTGACCACGCGAGAGCGGAAGACCCGGGCCGTCTCCTCGGCCAGGGTGCGCGTGCGGACGGCGTCGGGTGAGGTCGAGTCACCGACGTAAGCCTTGGGGTTGCTCCCAGTCAGTGCACGGACGGTCGCGATCATGCCGCCGTGATACTGGAAGTAGTCATCGGAGTCGGCGATGTCGTGCTCGAGGCTGTCGACGTTCTTGGCCGCGACCTTGATCCGGCGGTAGTTGGCGCGCATGTCGTCCCCCGCCGGGGCGCCGTCTAGGTCGCGACCATAGGCGAAGCCGCCCCACGCGGTGTAGACCTCGGCGAGGTCCTTGTCGTCGCGCCACGAGCCCGACTCGACGACCTGGAGGATGCCGGCCCCGTAGGACCCAGGTTTGGACCCGAAGATCCGCGTCGTCGCGCGGCGCTCGTCGCCGTGTTCGGCGAGGTCGGCGCGGGCGTGGGCGCGCACGTAGTTGTCCTCGTCCCGCTCGTCGAGCCCGGCCACCATCCGGACTGCGTCGTCGAGCATCGCCACGACGTGCGGGAAGGCGTCCCGGAAGAACCCGGAGATCCGCACGGTGACGTCGATCCGGGGGCGACCGAGCTCCGCGAGTGGGACGACGACAAGGTCGCGCACGCGACGGGACTCGGCGTCCCACTCGGGGCGTACGCCGAGCAGCGCCAACACCTCGGCAATGTCGTCCCCGGACGTGCGCATGGCCGAGGTGCCCCACACCGAAAGTCCCACCGACGTGGGGTAGGAACTGGTTTCGTCGAGGTAGCGCTGGATCAGTGAGTCGGCCATCGCCTGGCCGGTCTGCCACGCCAGCCGCGAGGGCACGGCGCGCGGGTCCACGGTGTAGAAGTTGCGCCCGGTGGGCAGCACGTTGACCAGGCCGCGCAGCGGCGAGCCACTCGGCCCAGCGGGCACGAAGCCGCCGTCGAGGGCGTGCAGCACCGCGCTCAGCTCATCGGCCGTGCCTGCCAGTCGGGGCACCACCTCAGTCGCCGCGAAGGCGAGCACCCGTTGCACGTCGGGGTCGGTGTGCAGGTCGAGGGCAGCGGTCGGGTCCCAACCGGACTTCTCCATCTGCTCGACCAGCCCCCGTGCCTGGGCCTCGAAGACATCGACGTCGGCACTCGTTGCGGCGTCGACATCGGTGAGACCGAGCGCCGAGCGCAGGCCGGGGACAGCGCTGCCGACCCCGCCCCACACCTGTGAGGCGCGCAGGATGGCCAGCACCAGGTTGACCCGGGGCTCACCGACCGGCGCCTCGCCGAGGATGTGCAGTCCGTCGCGGATCTGGGCGTCCTTGATCTCGCAGAGCCAGCCGTCGACGTGGAGGATGAACTCGTCGAACTCCTCCGCATCCGGCTGCTCGTCGAGCCCGAGGTCGCGGTGTATCTCCGCGGCGTGCATGAGCTGCCAGATCTCGCCGCGGATCGCTGGGAGCTTGGCGGGGTCCATCGCGGCGATGTTGGCGTGCTCGTCGAGGAGCTGGTCGAGGCGGGCGATGTCGCCGTAGGACTCGGCCCGCGCCATCGGCGGGATCAGGTGGTCGACGATGGTGGCGTGCGCGCGCCGCTTGGCCTGTGCACCCTCACCGGGGTCGTTGACCAGGAAGGGGTAGATCAGCGGCAGGTCGGCGATCGCCGCGTCGGTCGCACAGGAGGCCGAGAGCGCGGCGTTCTTGCCGGGCAGCCACTCCATCGACCCGTGCTTGCCGAGGTGGACGACGGCGTGCGCACCGAAGCCACCGTTCCCCACCTCACTGCTGAGCCAGCGGTAGGCCGCGAGGTAGTGGTGCGACGGCGCGAGGTCGGGGTCGTGGTAGATCGCGACCGGGTTCTCGCCGAAGCCGCGGGGCGGCTGGATCATGAGCACGACGTTGCCCGCCCGGATCGTGGCGAGCACGATCTCCTCGCTGTCGTTGACGAAGAGCGTCCCGGGGGCCTCGCCCCAGGCCTGGGTGATGCCGCGCCTCAGTTCGGGGTGGAGGTCGGCGATCCAGCGACGGTAGTCCTCTGCCGGGATGCGCACGTGGCTCTCGTTGAGCTGCGCCGAGGTCAGCCACTCCTCGTCCTGGCCGCCGGCCGCGATCAGCGAGTGGATCAGGGTGTCGCCGGCGACGGTGTCGTCCTCCTCGTCGAGACCCGGGATCGCACCAGGAGCACCGAGGTCGTAACCCGCGTCCCGCATCCGCCGCAGCAGCCGGATCGTCGAGACCGGGGTGTCGAGGCCGACGGCGTTGCCCACGCGCGAGTGCTTGGTGGGGTAGGCCGACAGCATCAGCGCGATCTTGCGCCCGCTCGTGGGGAGGTGTCTCAGCCGCGCGTGGTTGACGGCGAGTCCGGCCACCCGCGCACATCGCTCGGGGTCGGCGACGTAGCGGGGTAGGCCGTCCTCGTCGATCTCCTTGAACGAGAACGGCGCGGCGATGATGCGACCGTCGAACTCCGGGATCGCGATCTGGCTGGCGGAGTCGAGCGGCGTCACGCCCTCGGACGATGCCTCCCACTCGGCGCGGCTGCTGGTGAGGCAGAGCCCTTGCAGGATGGGAATGTCGAGGGCTGCCATCCGCTCCACGTCCCAAGCCTCGTCGTCACCACCCGCGCTGGCCGTGGCCGGCTGGCTGCCACCGGCTGCGAGCACGGTGACCACCAGGGCGTCGAGCGTGCCGAGCGCGTCGTACAGCGAGTCGGGGGCCGAGCGCAGCGAGGAGGAGAAGATCGGCACCCCGACCGCCTCTCCCGTCGCGTCGATGGCGTCAGCGAGGGCGTGCGCGAAGCCGGTGTTGCCGCTGGCCTGGTGCGCCCGGTAGAACAGCACCCCGACCCGCGGCAGGTCGTTCTCGGACAGCGAAGGACGCTCGAGGAAACCCCACGCCGGGATCTCGTACGGCGCCTGGAACCCCTCACCTGTCAGCAGCACGGTGTCGGAGAGGAACGCGTGCAGCTGGGCCAAGTTGGCCGGACCCCCCTCGGCGAGGTACCGGTGGGCCTCCGCCGAGACCCCGACCGGCACCGAGGACAGCTCCATCAGCTCGGCGCTCGGCTGCTGCTCACCACCGAGGACGTCCAT
>JBKJON010000312.1:0-3359 GCA_046595715.1 Marmoricola sp. | reverse complement strand
CGAAGACCTCACGGGCCACCCACGTGGGGGCGTGCACGCCGTTGGTGATCGAGGTGATCGGGACCTCGGCCTCGTCGAACGCGGGCCACAGGCCGAGGTCCCGATCACCTCGATCACCAACGGCGTGCACGCCCCCACGTGGGTGGCCCGTGAGGTCTTCGAGCTGGCCAAGAAGCAGGGTGCCGACACGGACTCCGACGCGGCCGAGGTCTGGAACGTCGTCGACGAGATCCCCTCCGCCGACCTGTGGTCGACCAAGCGCGACCTGCGCGAGCGGCTGGTCAAGGACGCCCGTGGCCGGCTCCGCAAGTCGTGCCTCAAGCGCGGCTCCTCGCCGGCCGAGCTCGGCTGGATCGAGACGGCCCTGGACCCCGACGTGCTGACGATCGGCTTTGCGCGGCGCGCGGCGTCGTACAAGCGGCTCACGCTGATGCTCAGCGACCCCGAGCGCCTCAAGAAGCTGCTGCTGCACCCGGAGCGCCCGATCCAGCTGATCATGGCCGGCAAGGCGCACCCCGCCGACGACGGTGGCAAGAAGCTCATCCAGGCGATCGTGCAGCTGGCCGACGACCCGGAGGTCCGCCACCGCGTCGCCTACCTGCCCAACTACGACATCGCGATGGCGCAGCCGCTCTACCCCGGCTGTGACGTCTGGCTGAACAACCCGCTGCGTCCTTACGAGGCGTGCGGCACCTCCGGGATGAAGGCCGCGCTCAACGGTGGGCTCAACCTGTCCATCCTCGACGGCTGGTGGGACGAGTGGTACGACGGCAACAACGGCTGGGCGATCCCGTCGGCCGACGGCATCGAGGACCCCGACAAGCGTGACGACATCGAGGCGGGTGCGCTCTACGACCTGATCGAGAACGAGGTCACCCCTCGCTTCTACGACCTCGACGAGTCCGGTGTCCCCACACGCTGGATCGAGATGGTCCGCCACACGCTGAAGTCGCTCGGCCCCAAGGTGCTCTCGACGCGGATGCTGCGCGAGTACGTCAACCGGCTCTACGCCCCGGCGGCGGTCTCTTCCAGGGCGATGAACCACTCCTACGCCGGAGCGACCGACCTCGCCGCGTGGAAGCACCGCGTGGTGGCCGGCTGGTCCGAGGTCCACATCGACCACGTCGAGACCGGGGGTCTCTCCGACAGCCCCGAGATCGGCGGCGGCATGGACCTGCACGCCTTCGTCTCCCTCGGCGCCCTCTCCCCGGACGACGTCGACGTCGAGGTCGTGCACGGGCGGGTCAAGGGTGAGGACCAGCTGGTCGACACCACCACCACGGCGCTGGCCCTGGGCGAGACCTACGAGGGCGGCCGCCACCGTTTCGAGGGCCACCTGAAGCTCTCCCGAGCAGGCTCGTTCGGCTACACCGTCCGGATCCTGCCCAAGAACGATGCGCTCGCGAGCCCCGCGGAGCTGGGGTTGGTGGTCCTGGCGTAGGGGGGTCGCGCCCTGCAGGTTCTCCGGGTAGCCGGGGAAACCTGACGTTCTCGCCCCCGATTCTTCGCCCCAGAACGTCAGGGACTGGCCACGAACCCTGTCCGTCTTCTCCGACGGATGATCAGCTCGGCGATCGCCAGACTCACGATCCAGCTCAGCCCACTGGCCATAGGGGATGCTCGCCCCGACCGCCGCCTGTACGTCACCGTCGTACCGGCTCCGCATCACCGGCTCCTGCACCAGGAGCGCCGCTGACGGCACGTGGATCACGAGAACCACCCAGGCGCGCGCGTGGCCGCGTGCACCCGAGGGACGCGCTGCTCATGGGCCACCTTCGCCTGCAGTGGCGTACCGCAGCATCGGGGAGGACCCCGGTTTCGTCCCCGAGCCGTCGTCCGTAGGCTCGGGCCGTGATCGAGCTACGCAGCCCCGCCGAGATCGAGCAGATGCGGCCGGCCGGCCGTTTCGTCGCAGAGGTGCTCACGGCGCTCGAGGAGGCTGCGGACGTCGGCGTCAACCTGCTCGAGCTCGACGCCCTGGCGCACCGGATGATCCGTGAGCGCGGCGCGGAGTCCTGCTACATCGACTACCACCCCTCCTTCGGCGCGATGCCGTTCGGCAAGGTGCTGTGCACCTCGGTCAACGACGCGGTCCTGCACGGGCTGCCGCACGACTACGCCCTGCGTGACGGCGACCTCCTCAGCGTCGACTTCGCGTGCTCGGTCGACGGCTGGGTCTCGGACTCGGCGCTCAGCGTCGTCGTCGGTACACCGGACCAGCGCGACCTCGACCTCATCGAGACCACCCGCCGCGCGCTCGACGCCGGGATCGCGGCGGCCCGAGCGGGGTCCAGGCTCGGTGACATCTCGGCGGCGATCGGCGACGTGGCCCGCACCAAGGGGTTGAGCGTCAACCTCGACTTCGGTGGTCACGGAGTAGGTCGGACCATGCACGGCGACCCCCATATCCCCAACGACGGCCGTCCCGGTCGCGGCTACCCGTTGCGGCCCGGGCTGGTCATCGCTATCGAGCCGTGGTTCCTGCACACGACCGATCGCATCTACACGGACCGGGACGGATGGACCATCCGCAGCATCGACGGCTCACGGGGTGCGCATTCGGAGCACACGATCGCCGTCACGGACAGCGACCCGATCGTGTTCACCGCTCGCGGCTGAGTCGGCCAGGAGGCTGGAGCGCCGTACAGAAGGGGCGGGGTCCACGGCCGACCCCTGGCGTTCCTGGGTGTTGCAACGCCCCTTGACGTCAGGTCCCCGGGGTACCCGGGGAAACCTGCACCCCTCACCCCTGCTGCAGCAGCACCAGGCTCCGGGCGGCGAGCGTGATCGTTTCCCCGGCCTCGACGTGGACCCCGATCGGGTTGGCGGGGTCGGTGGAGAGGGCTACGGCGCCGTGCTGGACCCACTCGTTGGGCGGCAAGGTGACCTTGCACGCGGTGGCCGAGCCGTTGAGCCAGAGCATGAAGCTGCTGTCACGCTGCTGCTCGCCGCGGGGGCCGGGGGAGCGAAGGGGGTTGCCGGAGACGAACATCCCGACCACGCGCAGGTCGCCGTCCTGCCAGTCGTCGCCGGTCATCTCTCGTCCGGACGGGTGCATCCAGGCGAGGTCCTTGGGGCCGCCGACGATCGCGGGCCGGCCCTCGAACCAGTGGCGCTGCCGCAGGGCCGGGTGCTCCCGCCGGATCTGAAGGGCGACGCGGGTGATCTCGAAGGTGCCCAGCCAGGCGTCGTCGGGGCCCCAGTCGGTCCAGGAGATCTCGTTGTCCTGGCTGTAGGGGTTGTTGTTGCCCCGTTGCGTCCGGCCGCGTTCGTCGCCGGCGGTGATCATCGGCACCCCGTTGGACAGGCACAGCGTGGCGATCAGGTTCGCCGCCTGCCGGTGCCGCAGCGCGATCACG
>JBKJON010000265.1:0-5792 GCA_046595715.1 Marmoricola sp. | reverse complement strand
GTCGGCGAGGCGCTCGGTGAGGCCGAGGCGGAGGGGGTGCCGCCGCCATCCTTGCCCGGCGAGACCGCGTCGGCGCCGAGCTTGCCGAGGGGGTTGTCGAAGCGGATCTTGCGCCAGACGTCGGCCGCCTCCGGCGCGAGCTGGAGCCGGTTGGGGTCGGGTGCGTAGGGCTCGTTCGGCACGGTGATGAACTGGACGTTGTCCAGCCCGATGTTCTTCAGGGACGACCCCAGTGAGGCCAGCTCCTTGAGGTTGGCGAAACCCTCGTCGGTGGTCAGTGAGCCCGTGGCCGCGTCGAGGAACTTGTAGAGCCGCACCGGGTTGGCCAAGGTGCCCTTCGAGACGACCTTGGCGATCATGGCGGCGATGAAGGACTGCTGGCGCTTCATCCGGCCGATGTCCCCGTTGGGGGCGCCGATGTCATGGCGGACGCGCACGTAGTCCAGCGCCTGGTTGCCGTTCACCTTGTAGGTGCCCTTCGGCAGGCTGATGTGCCCGATGTCGTCGTTGACCTCCTCGGGCAGACACACGGTCACGCCGTTGATGGCGTTGACCATGTCCTTGAAACCCGCGAAGTTGATCACGACGAAGTGGTCGATCTTGACGTTGGTGATCTTCTCGACGGTCTTGATGGTGCAGGCGGGGCCGCCGACGGCGTACGCCGCGTTGAACTGGGTCAAGCCTCCCGGGACCGTGCTCTTGCCGTTCTTCGTCGCGCACTCCGGGCGGTCGACCATGGCGTCGCGCGGGATGCTCACGCCGTAGGCCCGGCTCCGGTCCGCGGAGAGGTGCAACAAGATGGTGGTGTCCGAGAGGCCAGGGGTGTCCCCACCGATGTTGGTGCCGTCACGGTTGTCCGAGCCGAGCACGAGCACGTTGAGCGGCTCCTGGGGTCCGGCGACCTCGACCTTCTTCGGCCGGTCCTTCCCGAGGTCGATCTGCATCACGTTGATGTTGCCCTCGAGCTTCTTGTAGACAACCACCAGAGCCGAGGACAGCACGAGCACCAGGACGCTGACGCCGATGACCACCCGCTTGACGATGCGCCTGCGTCTCGAGGGGTTGTCCGTGCGGCGCGGCTCCTCGGCGCGCGGCTCATCCTCGGACAATGTGACCCTCGATCTCGACTGTGACCCCCCATTGTGACCATGTGACCGTGGGTCGCCAACATCATGGCATGCCGCTGGTGGCGCCACCGGCGCTTCGCGGTCTCAGCGCCAGGCGACGGCGCAGCCCTGAAGGCAGCGTCTCAGCCCGCGGCGAGCAGCCTGCGCACCGTGCCGGGCCGCGGGTTGGTGTGCGCCTCGCCGTTGATCACGACGGTCGGCACGGTTTCGTTGCCCTGGTTGACCCCTCGGACGTACGCAGCGGCCTCGGGGTCCTCGTGGATGTTCACCCACGCGGCGCGGTCGGCGTACTTGCCGATCCGGGCGCGCAGAGCCAGGCAGAAGGTGCAGCCCGGCCGCCAGTAGATCGCCACCCCGTCACGCGCCGCGGCTTGGGCGTCAGCGTGTGACGTCACCTTGGACGATCCGTAGAGACCCATGACCCGATCCTAGGTGCGACAGCCACCGACCAGTCCCGCAGCACGCAGGGGAGTACGAGGCCCGCACCATCCCCCTCGTCGCTCACGAGGACGACGGTCTCGAGCGGTCGGAACACCTCATCCGCAGCACGCCCCACGACGCGACCGGGGGCTGTTTCGTCGTCGCTGCTGGACTCCTGACAAGATGGGCGCGCTCAGGTGCAGGTTCTCACCATGGATCTGTACACGGCCCGCCCCAGTAGCTCAGTGGATAGAGCAGCCGCCTCCTAAGCGAAAGGTCGCCAGTTCGACTCTGGCCTGGGGCACCACGATTCACCCTCCGCCGCCGGAGCCCGCCTCAGGCCAGGGAGAGGAAGAGCTTCTCCATCTTCTTGGCGTCGAGACCGTCGACACCGTCACCGTCGGTGAGGCACTGCTGGAGCCCGGTCGCGACGATGGCGAAGCCGGCCCGGTCCAGCGCCTTGGAGACGGCCGCCAGCTGGGTGACCACGTCCTCGCACTCGCGCCCCTCCTCGAGCATGCGCAGGACACCGGCCAGCTGGCCCTGGGCCCGCTTGATCCGGTTGATGACGGGCCTCATGTCTTCGGGCTTCAGCTCGGGCACGTCAGGACTCCTGGTCGGTGGTGGCGGGATACCTGCTGGAGAGACGGTCGAGGGCCGCGGACAGGCGCTGCTTGGCGTCGGCCGCGACCTCGGCGATGGCCACCCCGGTCGAGAAGGACATCATCGCGTCGGGGTCGAAGGCCTCCACCCGCGAGGTGTCATCCCCCAGCGCCCGGACCACGACGTTGCAGGGCAGCATCGCTGCCACGGACGGGTCCGCCTGGATCGCCTGGTAGGCCAGCTGGGGGCGACAGGCCCCGAGGATGACCTGCGGGGCGATGTCCTGGTCGAGCTTGGCCTTCATGGTGGCAGCGAGGTCGATCTCCGTGAGGATGCCGAAGCCCTGCTCGGTCAGGGCATCCCGGACCGCCGAGACGGCCTCGTCGTAGGCCACGGGCAGCGTGGCGCTGAGGGTGTAGGCGGCAGGTGTGCTCATTCCGTGCTCTCCAGAGTCTCGGTCAGCGGTCCCACGTGGGGCTCAGTCACTCGGGATCAGTGTATACCCCTATGGGTATTCGGGCGACCGCCGTCCTTGAAGTCGCGCCATACCCCTGAGGGTGTTATCGTCGACTGGAACGCATACCCCCTAGGGTATCCAACCAAGAGACGGGACGACCCAGGACCCATGACGACCACTCCCCCACCGACCGGAACCGAAGCCACCGTGGAGGACCTCGCGGAGGCCCTGTCGACCGACGCCACCACCCTGATCGACGTACGCGAGGCCATGGAGTACGTCGAGGCCCACGTGCCCGGAGCCCAGCTGATCCCGATGGCCCAGCTGTCGGCCCGGGTTCACGACCTGCCCCGCGGCGAGCCCGTCTACGTCATCTGCGCCTCGGGCAACCGCAGCTCCGCCATGTCCGACCTCCTCACCAGCGCCGGGATCGAGGCCTACTCCGTCGCCGGCGGAACCAGCGCCTGGATCCGCTCGGGGCGTCCGGTGTCCACCGGAAGGGATGCGTGAGCCGCATGAGCACCTCCGACAGCATGAGCACCTCCGGCATCAGTGTCATCGCGATCGAGACCCCCTCGCTCGGTGACCGTTCCTACCTCGCCCACGACGGCCGGGTCGCCCTGGTCATCGATCCTCAGCGCGACCTCGACCGTGTCGAGGCGCTGCTCGACGAGCACGCCCTCGAGCTCCGGGTCGTCGGGGAGAGCCACCTCCACAACGACTACGTGACCGGTGGCTACGCGCTCGCCCAGAAGACCGGCGCCGCCTACCTGGTCAACGGGGACGACGACGTCGCCTTCGAGCGCACCCCGGTCGAGGACGGGCAGGTCATCGAGGTCGGCGACCGGATGCGCCTGACCGTCCTGGCCACCCCGGGCCACACCTTCACCCACCTCTCCTACGTCCTGTCCGACGCCCAGACCGGCGAGCAGGTGGCGGTGTTCTCCGGAGGGTCGCTGCTCTTCGGGGCGACCGGCCGGCCGGACCTGCTCGGCGAGAGCCACACCCAGGAGCTCGTACGTCTCCAGCACGCGTCGGCGCACAAGCTCGCCCACGCACTGCCCGACTCGGCGCAGGTCTTCCCCACCCACGGGTTCGGGTCCTTCTGCTCCGCCACCCAGTCCGATGCCACCTCCTCGACGATCGGAGCGGAGCGGACCTCCAACCCGGTCCTGACCCAGGACGAGGAGACCTACGTCCGCGAGCTCCTCGACGGTCTCGGCGCCTACCCGGCCTACTACGCCCACATGGCTCCGGCCAACGCCGAGGGGCCCTCGGAGGCAGACATGTCCGCTCCCTCCCGGGCGGACGCCACCGAGCTCCGACAGCGCATCGAGGCCGGCGAGTGGGTGGTCGACCTCCGCGACCGCACCGCGTTCGCCACCGGCCACGCCCCCGGCACGTTCAACTTCGGTCTCGACGGCGGGTTCGCGACCTACCTGGGCTGGCTCATTCCCTGGGGCACACCGGTCACCCTGCTCGGCCGGACCGCGGAGGACGTGGCCACCGCACAGCGCGAGCTGGCCCGCATCGGCATCGACCGTCCGGCCGCTGCCTCCACCGGCTCGCCGGAGGCGTGGACCGACAGCCCGCTCGCCACCTTCCCCCGGGCGACGTTCGCCGACCTCGCCCTGGTGCGCCACCACCGTGAGGTCGTCGTTCTCGACGTACGCCGGGCCGACGAGCACGCTGCGGCCCGGATCGAGGGCGCGGTCAACGTCCCCCTCCACGAGCTCACCGCGCGACTGGACGAGGTGCCGGCCGGAGAGGTCTGGGTGCACTGCGCCGGCGGCTACCGCGCCTCCGTCGCCGCCTCCATCCTGGACGCCGCCGGGATCGAGCTCGTCGCGGTCGACGACTCCTTCGAGAACGCCGAGAAGGTGGGTCTGCACCTGGTCGGCCCCGAGGCGTGACCCTGGTCGTCGCCGTCGTCGCCGGCGCCCTGATCGGACTGAGCCTGGGCGCCCTGGGTGGCGGCGGCTCGATCCTGGCCGTCCCGGTCCTCGTCTACGCGCTGGGCCAGTCCCCCGCCCAGGCGACCACGGGGTCCCTGGTCGTGGTCGGCGTGACGTCACTGGTCGGCGCGGTGACGGCGCACCGCTCGGGCAACACGATGCTGGGCCGGGGCGTGGTGTTCGGGACGGTGGCCATCGGCGGCGCCGTGGCCGGCGCCAAGCTGTCCGGACACGTCTCCGAGCCCCTGCTCCTGGCGTCGTTCTCGGTGCTGATGCTCCTCGTCGGGGCCCTGATGGCCTTTCGTCAGGTTCGAGGCCGCCGAGCCGCGCGGGAAGGAGCCGACGAGGCCGAGCGACCCACACGTGCGCTCCTCGACGACCCGATCATCACCTTCAGCCCGTCGTTCGCGTGCCAGTGCCCCCGCGCCCTCAAGGTGCTCGTCACGGCCACGGCCGTGGGCCTGCTGACAGGTTTCCTCGGCGTCGGCGGCGGGTTCCTCGTCGTACCAGCCCTGATCCTGGCGCTCGGCCTGCCCATGGAGCTCGCCGCCGGTACCTCCCTGGTCGTCATCACCCTGACGTCCTTGACGGCACTCGTTGCTCGGGCCGGTGTGGGTGTGCATCCCGACTGGGGACTCGTCCTCACCCTGACCGTCGCCTCCGCCCTCGGCGGACTGTTCGGGGCACGCCTCGCATGCCGGGTCGACACCCGCCGGCTCTCCGCCGCCTTCACCGTCCTGGTGCTCGGGGTCGCCGTCTACACCGCAGCCCGCGCACTCCCCGCCCTGTTCTGACCCCGCCCGCCCGACCAACCTGAAACGAGCTCTGCCATGACCATGACGGCACCTGGCCGCCACGTCCGCCTTCCTGAGATCGACCCGGAGCTGGGGTACCGCCCAGGCCCCCTCGGACGCCTCGGTGTCTGGGTCACCGCCCACGCCCGCCTGACCTCGGTGGTCTGGCTCCTGGTCATCGTCGGGCTCGGCGCCTTCGCCCCCCGGGTGGAGTCCGAGCTGTCCGGTGCCGGTTGGCAGGCCGACGGCTCGGAGTCGGTGGCGGTGCGCCAGCTCGCCCAGGAGCACTTCGGCGGCAACGCCAGCTCGGCGATCCAGGTGGTCGTGCACTCCACGCAGGGACCGCTGACCAGCGGCACCGGGGCGCGGGTGCTGGCCAGGGCCACCACGATCCTCACCCAGGAGCCGCGGATCGCCGAGGTTATCGCACCCCGAC
>JBKJON010000244.1:0-6613 GCA_046595715.1 Marmoricola sp. | reverse complement strand
GTCGACGGCACTGCCTACGGCGTGCCGCACGGCCGCGGCGCCAACCTGCTGATGTACCGGACCGACGAGGTCAAGCCGGCGCCGGACTCGTGGGACGTCGTCTGGGACGCGGACTCGGCGTACAAGGGAAAGATCACGGCGTACGACTCGCCGATCTACATCGCCGACGCGGCGGTCTACCTGATGGCGACCCAGCCCGACCTGGGGATCAAGGACCCCTACGCCCTCGACGAGAAGCAGCTCGACGCCGCCGTCGAGCTGCTGAAGAAGCAGGGCAAGGACGTCGGTGAGTACTGGTCTGACTATCTCAAGGAGGTGCAGGCCTTCAAGAACGGCTCGATCGTGGTCGGTACGACGTGGCAGGTCATCGCCAACGTGGCCCAGAGCGAGAAGGCCCCCGTTGAGTCGGTGCTGCCGAAGGAGGGCTCGACCGGCTGGTCCGACACCTGGATGGTCGGCGCGAAGAGCGAGCACAAGACCTGTGGCTACGAGCTGATCGACCACCTCGTCTCGCCCAAGACCAACGCTGCCATCGCGGAGTACTTCGGTGAGGCCCCCGGCAACAGGCTCGCTTGCAAGCAGACCGCCGACCCCGACCACTGCGCGACCTACCACGCCGAGGACGAGGACTACTTCTCGAAGGTCTACTACTGGAACACCCCGATCTCCGCCTGCCTGGACGGCCGCACCGACGTGAAGTGCACGGACTACGCCACGTGGACCAAGAAGTGGTCGGAGATCCGCGGCTAGCCGGTAGGGCCGACGAGGGAACCTGATGAGAGAGCGGAGAACGCCGTTCGGCCTGCTGGCGGCACCGATGACATGGCTGATCGTGGCCTACCTCGGTGCGCTGGCGGCCATCTTCGCGACGGCCTTCTTCAGCACGGATCCCTTCACCAACAAGGTGGTGACGACGTTCACGCTGGAGAACTTCCAGGAGCTCTTCAGCTCGACCTACCTGCGCATCATCGGGCGCACGCTGCTGATCGCCGCGATGGTGACGATCCTGTGCCTGGTCATCGCGGTGCCGTTCGCGTACTTCATGGCGCGAGTGGCGCCGCGGCGGCTGCGCGGGATCCTGGTGGCAGCGGTGCTCGTGCCGCTGTGGGCGTCGTACCTCGTCAAGGCCTATGCCTGGCGGTCGATGCTGCAGCCGGAAGGGGTGCTCGACTCGGTGTTCGGCGCGACGCCCGGCTTCGGGACCGTGGCGGTGGTGCTGACCCTGACCTACCTGTGGCTGCCCTACATGATCCTGCCGGTGTACAGCGGCTTCGAGCGGCTTCCGGAGGCTCACCTCGAGGCCTCGGCCGACCTCGGCGGATCAGCCGGTACGACGTTCCGACGGATCGTGCTGCCCTCGTTGACCCCGGCCATCGTCGCGGGCTCCATCTTCACGTTCTCGCTGAGCCTGGGCGACTACATCGCGGTGCAGATCGTCGGTGGGAAGCTGCAGGTCCTGGGCACCGCCGTACGCCAGAACATCGTGCTGGACCTCCCGTTCGCGGCCGCCCTCGGGACCGCCTCGGTGCTGATCATGGTGGTCTACCTGACGCTGGCCGGACGCACGGGCGCCCTGGACAACCTGTGACCGCGAGGAGGAACCGATGAGCCTCGGCCGGGGAACCAAGGTGGCGCTGTGGGCCTTCGCCCTGCTGGTGCTGGCCTTCGTCTACGTCCCGATCGCGGTCGTGGCGTTGAACTCCTTCAACTCCGACCGCACCTTCGGGTGGCCACCCCCCTCTCTCACCACCAAGTGGTGGTCGCTGGCCGCCCACGCGGAGGGCCCCCGGGACGCGTTGTGGACGTCGGTGAAGGCCGGTATCGGAGCCACGCTGATCGCGCTCGTCCTCGGGGCCCTGCTGGCGATGGCTCTGACCCGGTTCGACTTCTTCGGCAAGCGGGTGGTCAACCTGCTGGTGATCCTGCCGATCGCGCTACCGGGCATCGTCACCGGCATCGCGCTGCAGTCGATGATCCAGAACTTCCTGCAGCCGGTCCTCGGCATCAACGCGGGCCTGTTCACGATCATCGTCGGCCACGCGACGTTCTGCGTCGTCGTGGTCTTCAACAACGTGAGCGCCCGGCTCCGGCGAGTCGGCGCCTCGCTGGAGTCGGCCTCGGCAGACCTGGGAGCGCGTCCCTGGCAGACGATGCGACTCGTCACCCTGCCGTTGATCAGGTCATCCCTGGTCGCGGGGGCCGTGCTCGCCTTCGGGCTGAGCTTCGACGAGATCGTGGTGACCACCTTCACGGCCGGTCCCGGAACGCCGACGCTGCCGATCTGGATCTTCAACAACCTGTTCCGCCCCAACCAGGCGCCGGTCGTCAACGTGGTGGCGGTGGTGCTCGTGCTGGTCTCTATCCTGCCCGTCTGGGCCGCCCAGAGGCTCGGCGGCGAGGCAGCGGCGGAGAGCCGGCTCTGAGCTACATCTCCTCGACGACCACGTCGATCTGCTGGCCGTTCCTCCCCGGCTGCTGCAGCTCGGTGGCCCAGCCCAGCGCGGCGATCTGCTCCGCGAGGCGCGTCGGCGTCGTGGGGGAGGCGCCGCTCTCGAGCAACGCCCGCACCAGCCGCCCTTTGGTGGCCTTGTTGAAGTGGCTCACGACCTTGCGCTCGGATCCCACCTGCTGGAGCACGCGCACGGTTGCGACCCTGCGGGCGAGGTCCGGCTCGGGCCGCCAGAAGGCGGCGTACGTCGTGGAGCGCAGGTCCACCACGAGCCCGTTGCCGGCCGCCTCGCGGACGACGGGGTCGAGCACGTCGCGCCAGTGCGTCGAGATGACCCCGATCCCCGGCAGGTTGACCCCTCCGGCCAGCCGGTACGACGGGATCCGGTCGCTGGGTCGCAGGAGGCCGAACAGCGAGGACGTGACCGCGAGGGAGCGGGAGGCCCGTCGGCGGGATGCCGCGTCGAGGGAGGCGAGGTCGAGGGCGTCGTACAGCACGCCGGTGTAGATGGCGTCCGCGCGGGCGGTGGGGCTGGCCGGGAGGTGGTGGTTGCGGCGTACCTCGTCGATCTGGGTGGTGCCCAGGCCCAGCGTCCGGGCCGCCAGCTCGGGGTCGGTGCCGCAGAGGTCCACGAGCGCCTCGAGTGCCTGTGACCGGGCCGGGGTCAGCGACGGGAAGCTCAGCTCGTCGGGGGCGAGCGGCTTGCCCCGCCGGGGCGTCGACTTCCCCTCGGAGGGTGGCAGCAGGATCAGCACCGCGCCAGCCTAGGGGCCAGGTTCGGTCCACCTCCAGGGGCATGTGCCTAGTGTGGGCTCGTCATGTGGCCCACGGCCACGACTCCACGACGACAGGGAGAAGCTGTGGGTACTCGGGTGCTGCAGGTCAGGGGTGCGACCGCGGAGGAGCTGCGCCGGGGCGTCCTCGCCATCCAGCAGGAGCAGCACCTGTCGCCGGACTTCCCGGAAACGGTCGAACGGGCAGCGAGGCTGGCGGCCGGATCACCGCGCCTGCCCACGAAGGACCTGACGAGCCTCGAGCTGGTGACGATCGACCCTGTCGGTGCGATGGACCTCGACCAGGCGATGCACCTCGCGGCCGACGGCGACGGCTACGTCGTGCACTATGCGATCGCCGACGTGATGGCTTTTCTCGAGGCCGGGGACCCGGTCGACGAAGAGGCGCACCTGCGGGGCGAGTCCCTCTACGGTGCCGACAGCTTGATCCCGCTTCACCCGAAGGTGCTCAGTGAGGGCGCCGCGTCGTTGCTGCCGGACCAGGAGCGACCTGCGTTCGTCTGGACCATCGGTCTCGATACCGCGGGACAGATCGTCTCGGCCACCGTCGAGCGCGCGCTGGTCCGGTCGCGGCAGCGGCTCGACTACGAGAGCGTCCAGGGCGCGATCGACCGCGCGCCGGCCGGCTCGACGCTGGCACTGCTCAAGACGGTGGGGGAGCTCCGTGTCGCGCAGGAGGCAGCGCGCGGTGGGGTGTCGCTACCGATGCCGGCCCAAGAGATCGACGTGCAGGGCGACCGCTGGCAGCTGGAGTACCGCGAGATGCTTCCCGTGGAGTCGTGGAACGCCCAGATCTCGCTGCTGACCGGTTTCGCGGCCGCGTCCATCATGGTCAGCGGGAAGGTCGGAATCCTGCGGACCCTCCCGCCGGCCCCGGAGCACGCGGTGACCAAGCTCCGTCGTACGGCCCGGGCGCTGGGCATCAGCTGGCCCGCCGGCCAGGCTCCCCCGGACTTCATCGCCTCCTTGGAACCGTCGATCCCGGCGCAGGCGGCGATGGTGGTGGCTTGCACGTCGCTGCTCCGCGGAGCGGGGTACACCGCCTTCGACGGGCGGGTCCCCGAGCAGCCGCTCCATGCCGCGCTGGCCTCGACGTACGCCCATGTCACCGCGCCCCTGCGACGCCTCGTCGACCGATACGGCCTGGAGACCTGTGTCGCGCTGAGTGCGGGGGAGCCGGTTCCCCAGTGGGTGCTCGATCGGCTCGACGACCTGCCGCAGACCATGAAGGACTCGGGCCACAGATCCCGCGCCTATGAGAACGCGGTCCTCAACCTGGTCGAGGCCGAGACCCTGAAGTCACGGGTCGGCGAGCAGTTCAAGGGTGTCGTCACCGAGTCCGAGGACGACGACGAGCACCAGGGAACCGTGATGGTGCGAGACCCCGCAGTCGAGGCCCTCGTCACCTCCCGGGCGCCGCTGCCCGTGGGCGAGGACGTCACCGTCACGCTCACCGAGGCCGATCCGGGCACCCGGAAGGTGCGGTTCACGCTCTAGCTCAGCGGCACCGCGATCACGTTGCGGAAGGCTCACCGGGACGCGCAGAAGGTGTGTCTTGCCCGGCCACGACGACTTCTCCGAGGATTTCTGCACGTCCGAATGGTTGCCTGTGGATGACGGGATGCGGCCAGGACGGTGATGGGGGAGGGTGCCGTTCATGCGCGCCGCCTCCGCTCTCGAGCAGCTCGGTGGAGTGGCGACCGTCGGGCAGCTCCTCGACCTGGTTCCCAGGCACGAGCTCGTTCGCTCGGTGGGCAACCGTGAGGTCACCCGGATCGTGCGTGGGCGCTACGGCCTCCCGGACGCGGACCGTGCACGCCGGGCGGCTGCTCGGATGTCCGGAGTCCTGGCCCTGCGAAGCGCAGCGATCGAGCACGGGTGGCCGGTCAAGGTGCGACCGCTCCTGCCGGAGGTCGCAGTGCCGCGCAACCGCAAGGTCACGCGGCGCAGGGGCGTGCGGGTGGTGTGGGTCCCGGGCCTCGACACCAGCCTGGTGGCCACACCGCACCTCGACACCGTGCTGGCCTGTGCCCGAGCCCTGCCGTTCGACGAGTCGCTGACCATAGCCGACGCGGCGCTCGCCTCAGGGATGGTCACGCCGAACGAGCTGCGTGAGGCGGCGGACCGCACCCGGGGAGCGGGTGCGGGGCGTGTGCGTCGGGTGGCAAGGCATGCCGATGGCCGGGCCGCGAACGCCTTCGAGTCAGTGCTGCGAGCGATCACCATCGAGGCAGGACTGACCTTCGAGGCGCAGTGCGAGGTCGAGGTGACGGGCAGGAGCCTGCACCCCGACATGGCCGACGCTCAGGCCCACGTGATTCTCGAGGCCGACTCGTGGGAGTTCCACACCGGCAAGGAGGCGCATGCCCGGGACTGCTGGCGCTACAACGAGTTCGTCGCCGAAGGGTGGGTGGTGCTGAGGTTCACCTGGTGGCAGGTGATGAACGACCCGGACTCCGTCCTCGACGTGCTCTCCAGGGTCTACGGGCGCTCACTGCGACGTGCAGAAGCCGCGGAAGCGCAGTCCAGGGGCGTGTGAGCAGAAGTTCTGCACGTCCGAGTGGGGCACCGCAATCGCTCCGGACCGTGATCGAGCTCCGGGCGTACCTGGCGGGCAGGGTCACCGGCTCCGCCGCGCGTCCCGCCCGACTGGACTGGCGCCTGCTGCAGCTCAGGTTGAGCGCCTCGACCGCGATGGCGAACGCGGTCGGGTCGTAGATCAGCGGCTCGTCCACGTGTACCTCGAAACCGTCGGCGACAAGGGTCGAGCCGATCAGCACGAGGAAGCACAGCGCCAGCATCTTCACCGCCGGGTGGGCGTTGACGAAGTCGCTGTTCCGGGCGGCCAGGAACATCATCAGACCGATCGAGAGCATCACTGCCGCGATCATGATGTAGAGCTCGTCGACCATCCCGACGGCGGTGATTACGGAGTCCGGCGAGAAGAGGGCGTCGACAACATCGTGTTCATCTCGATCCTGACCAACCGCCTCCCCTAGGCCCAGCGCCCGCGCGCCCGCATCATCGAGCTACCGCTACCGCTACCGCTACCGCTGGCGCTGGTGATGCGCATCGCGCTGCTCTTCGTCGCCTCGTGGACTCCGATGACAAGGATGGGCTCACGACCGGACATGAGGAGCGCTCCGAAGTCGCCGATCGAGAACCACGTCGCGGTCAGCCCGAAGGTGCCGGACCCCAGACCACCTTCGCCAAGGTCAAAGGACAGGTCCGGGAAAGCGTTCCGAGGAGGGGCTGGGCGGCCTCAGGCGGGAACGGGCCCGCGGGTTTCGGCGGGCGACCGGCGCCCGGGTGAAGGGCTCAGACGACGTGCAGACGGGTCGGCTCGGGCGCGGGGCCGGCGGCGGGCAGG
>JBKJON010000224.1:0-8740 GCA_046595715.1 Marmoricola sp. | reverse complement strand
CGAGCGCCAGCAGCAGGAGGCTGAGAGCCTGGGCAGCACGACCCACCCGTACGTCCTCGTCATCGGCGGCGGCCAGGGCGGGATCGCCCTCGGTGCGCGACTGCGGCAGCTCGGCGTACCGAGCCTGGTGATCGACAAGCACGGCCGCCCCGGCGACCAGTGGCGCAGCCGCTACAAGTCGTTGTGCCTGCACGACCCCGTCTGGTACGACCACCTGCCCTACCTGAAGTTCCCGGACAACTGGCCGGTCTTCGCGCCCAAGGACAAGATCGGCGACTGGCTCGAGTCCTACACCAAGGTGATGGAGGTGCCCTACTGGACGAACACGACCGCGACGAGTGCGTCGTACTCGGAGGAGACGGGCGAGTGGACGGTCGAGGTCGAGCGCGACGGCAACCCGGTCACGCTCCGTCCCCAGCACCTCGTGCTCGCCACGGGCATGTCCGGCAAGCCCAACATCCCGGTCCTGCCGGGGATGGACGTCTTCCGCGGCGACCAGCACCACTCCTCGGCGCACCCGGGGCCCGACGCCTACGCCGGCAAGAAGTGTGTCGTCATCGGCAGCAACAACTCGGCCTTCGACATCTGCGGCGCGCTGTGGGAGCACGGCGCCGAAGTGACGATGGTGCAGCGTTCCTCGACGCACATCGTCAAGAGCGCCTCGCTGATGGACATCGGCCTCGGTGACCTCTACTCCGAGCGCGCGGTGGCGTCCGGGGTGACGACCGAGAAGGCGGACCTGATCTTCGCCTCGCTGCCCTACCGGATCATGCACGACTTCCAGATCCCGCTCTACGAGCAGATGGCCGAGCGCGACAAGGACTTCTACGACCGCCTGGAGAAGGCCGGCTTCGACCACGACTGGGGCGACGACGGCTCGGGCCTGTTCATGAAGTACCTGCGGCGTGGCTCGGGCTACTACATCGACGTGGGCTCAGCCGAGCTCGTGGCCGACGGCGAGGTGAAGCTGGCGCACGGACAGGTGGACCACCTCACCGAGGACTCCGTCGTCCTCGCCGACGGCACCGAGCTCCCGGCCGACCTGGTCGTCTATGCGACCGGCTACGGGTCGATGAACAGCTGGGCCGCCGACCTGATCAGCCAGGAGGTCGCGGACAAGGTCGGCAAGGTGTGGGGCCTCGGGTCTCAGACGACCAAGGATCCCGGACCGTGGGAGGGCGAGCAGCGCAACATGTGGAAGCCCACCCAGCAGGAGGCGCTGTGGTTCCACGGCGGCAACCTGCACCAGTCCCGGCACTACTCGCTCTACCTCGCCCTCCAGCTCAAGGCGCGCCACGAGGGCATCCCGACACCCGTGCACGCGCTGCAGGAGGTGCACCACACGGCCTGACGGAGCGTGTTCACTGGACCCATGGGGACGGTCGCCGACATCAGCCTGCTCCTGGCCCTGCTCACGACCGGGTTGATGGCCGGGGTCTACCTCGCCTTCAGCATCTCGGTGCTGCCGGGCCTCGCCCGCGGCGACGACCTGACGTTCGTGACGGCGATGCGCAGCATGAACTCGGCCATCCTCAACCCCGTGTTCGGGCTGGTCTTCGGCGGACCGCTCCTGCTCGGCGCGGTCGCGGTCGCCGTCCGGCTGCCGGACGGCGACGGGATCGGGTGGTCGGCCGGTGGGCTGACGCTGTACGTCCTGACCCTGGTCATCACGGGCGTGGTCAACGTGCCGCTGAACAACCGGCTCGACACCACGGAGCCACCCGGGGAGGCGCGTGCGATCTTCGAGGGTCCCTGGGTGCGGTGGAACGTCGCCCGCACCCTGGTGTGCACGGCCTCGTTCGCGGCCTACGCCCTCGCCCTGCTCGGGTGACCGGTCTCAGCTGAGCAGGTCGAGGACGGCCGCCTCGATGGCCCGTTGCTTGGTCGTGGGGGAGCGGTACTTCTTCGCCACCAGCTTCGGGTCGATCGTGGTGCCGCTCTCATAGAGGTCGATCACGCGCGGGTCGATGTAGGAGCTCTTGGCGATCGTGGGGGTGTTGCCGAGGTACTCGGAGACCTCGAGCACCGCCGCCTTCACGGCACGACGGCGTGAGCCCACGGTGTCCCCCTTCTCCTCGGTCGCAGCCAGCGCGGCGGCGGCCAGGACGGTGGCGTGCCAGGTGCGGAAGTCCTTCGCGGTGAGGTCTTCGAGCAGACCGTTGAGATAGGTGTTGACCGCGGAGCTGTCGAGGTTCCGCCAGCGGCGCTCGAGCTGGTAGGCGAGCAGCCGCTCGGAGCCGCCACGTCGGCGGCGCAGGCTGTCCAGCGCCAGCAGGACCTCGGGGTCCTCGATCTCGATGCTGTGCTCGATGCCGGACTTCCCCACGAAGTGGAAGATCATCTTGTCCTTGTCCTTGCGGACGTGGCGCCTCTCGAGCGTGGTGAGGCCGAACGACCCGTTGGTGTCGGCGTAGACGTCGCTGCCGATACGGAAGTAGCCCAGGTCCAGCAGTCGCACGGCGACCGCGTCCGCCCGCTCGAGCGGCATCCCCTCCAGGCCGAGATCGCGGGTGATGGCCCGACGGGCGGCCGGAAGTCTGCGCGCGGCCGCCAGCACCCGGTCGAACTTCATCCGATCGCGCTTGATCCGCCAGGCCTGGTGGTAGAGGTACTGGCGCCGTCCGGCGTCGTCGGTGCCGACGGCCTGGATGTGCCCGTTGGGGTACGGCGAGATCCACACCTCCCGCCAGGCAGGGGGGATCGCCAGCGAGCGGATCCTCTGGAGCTCGTCGGGATCGGCGATGCGCCGGCCCTGCTGGTCGAGGAAGACGAAGCCGGAACCCGCCCGCCGGCGGGTGAGGCCCTTGCTGCTGGGGGAGACCGTCCTCAGTCGCGACATGGCCCGAGAGTGCCCCACCGAGGCCAAGGTATGCCGTGTCCCCGGCCACGCTGCCGTTGACTCCACGTGTGACCTGGGTCACGATGCAACACATCAGAAGAACGTTGCAGAAGGAGTTGGGGAACGATGGACGTCCTGGTCAGCAGCGGCGCGGTCCGCGGCAGTGAGGAGGCCGGCGTCGCCCGGTTCCTCGGGATCCCCTACGCCGCGGCTCCGTTCGGGGATCGGCGGATGGCCTCGCCGCAGCCGGTCGAGTCCTGGGACGGGGTGCGCGACGCCACGGCGTACGGCCCGACGTGCCCGAAGGGGGACTACCCACCGCAGTACCAGCCGCTGCTCCGTGAACAGGTGATCCCCGGGGACGAGTGTCTCAACCTCAACGTCTGGACGCCCGGCTCGGCGCTCCAGGGAGCCCACGCAGGGCTCCCGGTCCTGGTGTGGATCCACGGCGGCTCCTTCATGAACGGCTCCGGCTCGGTCCTGGAGTACGACGGCACCGCGTTCGCCCGCGACGGCGTCGTCTGCGTGACCATCAACTACCGGCTGGCGGCGGAAGGGTTCCTGTTCACCGAGGCCGACGTCGAGGCCGGTACGGCGAACCTCGGCCTCCAGGACCAGGTGGCGGCGCTGCGGTGGGTGCAGGAGAACATCGCGGCCTTCGGCGGTGACCCGACGCGGGTGACCGTGGCGGGCGAGTCCGCCGGCGCGATGAGCGTCACCACGCTGCTGGCCATGCCCTCGGCGGAGGGGCTCTTCGCCCAGGCGATCACCCAGTCGGGTGCGGCCGCTCACACGCTCACCCAGGAGGTCGCCCTGACCGTCGGGCGCACCCTGGCCGAGGCGCTCGGGGTCGACGCGACCCGGGAGGCGATCGCAGGCGTCGAGCTGTCCACCCTGGTCCAGGCCGCCTCCGACCTCGTGGTCGAGGTGCAGACCGCTCCCGATCCGGTCAAGTGGGGCTCCCTGGCGCTCAGCCTGCTGCCGTTCGCGCCCGTCATCGACGGCACCGTCCTGACCCAGCACCCGCTCGACGCCTTCGCCGCAGGGACGTCCTGCGACGTGCCCGTGCTGGTGGGCTCCAACCGGGAGGAGTCGCGACTGTTCCTGGTCGCGCCCGGCGCCATCGACTTCGTCGACGAACCGACGCTGGTGGGCGGAGCTGGGGCCTACGGCCTCTCATCTGAGGGGCTCGCGCTCTACCGCAGGAACCGTCCCGACGCCTCCCCGGGTGACGTGATGGCGGCCGTGGTCACCGACTGGTTCTTCGCCGTGCCGGCGATCCGGCACGCTGAGGCCCGGGCGAAGGGCGGTGGCGCGACGTGGGCCTACCGGTTCGACCGTCCCGGCCAGGAGGACAACCACCGTTACGGCGCCTGCCACGCCGTCGAGATCCCGTTCGTCTTCGACCAGGTCGGTCTCGAGCAGTCGAAGCCGCTGATCGGGGACACCCCGTCCCAGGCCGTCGCGGACACCGCGCACGCCATCTGGGTCTCGTTCGTGACGACGGGCGACCCGGGCTGGGCGCCGTACACCGGCGAGACGCGGACGACCGGCGTCATCACCGAGGGCCTGCGGTCCGTCGACGACCCGGACGGCGCCGAGCGCGCCGCGTGGGACGGCATCCGGTAGCCGTGGCTGCCGCACCCGAGGTCGCGCCGCAGGTCGAGGCCTTCCGCGTGGCGCGGCGGACCTTCGTCGCCGGTCGTCGGGTCGAGGTCGCCGACGTCGCGGCCACTGTCGGGGTCAACCGGGTGACCGTGCACCGCTGGCTGGGCAACCGGACGGCGATCCTCAGCGAGGTGGTGTGGTCGCTTGCCGAGCCGACCATCGAGGCCTGCTACGAGCGCGCCTCGGGGGAGGGCGGGGCTCGCGTGGCGGCGACGATGGCCGAGTTCGTGCGGCTCACCGTCGAGCATCCCGGCATGCGGTCCTTCCTGGAGCGCGAGCACGAGACCGCGCTGCGCCTGCTCACCCGGCGCGACCACGACTTCCAGCCCCGGATCATCGCGGCGGTCCACGGGCTGCTCGTGCGCGAGCAGGAGGCAGGTCATCTCGATGAGAGCTTCCCCCTCGACGACCTCGCGTTCCTGGTCGTGCGGGTGGTGGAGGGCTTCGTCTACGTCGAGCGGATCACCGGCGAGCGGCCGGACCCCGACCGCGCCGCCAGCGCCCTGCACTTCCTGCTGCGGTGACTCACACCGAGTGCACGGCCTCCTGGACCTGCCGCGCCCACCACGCCTGGCCCTCGGGAGGCAGGGTGTGGATCGGGTCGTAGTACTCGTAGGTGCGGCTCAGCGCGTCGGTGTCGCTGGACTCGATGGAGGTCCGGTAGTTCTTGGTCCAGTAGGAGATCCCCCGCGTCTGGTCGTACGACGCGAGCTGGTGCACCCAGCGCTTGCCCACGAACGGCACGTCGCACACGATCCGCGGCGTCGCGAAGCCGGGCAGGTAGCCCATGATGTGGTGCTGCAGCCGCTGGGCGTCTGCGACCGAGACCCGCCAGTGCTCGGCAGCCGGGATCATGTCGCACATGTAGAAGTAGTAGGGCATGATCTGCGCGCCGTCGAGCAGGCGGAAGCAGAGGTCGAGCAGGGCGTGCGGGTCGGCGTTGACGCCGTTGAGCAGCACGCCCTGGTTGCGTACGTCGCGCACGCCCGCCTCGAACATCGCCCGCGCCGCGTCGGCCACGAGCGGGGTCACCGAGTTGGCGTGGTTGACGTGCGTGTGGATCGCGATCGCCACGCCTCGCTTGCGAGCGAGGGTGCACACCCGTTCCATGCCCTGACGGACATCGTCCTGCAGCCAGTGCTGGGGGAGACCCGCCAGTGCCTTGGTCGCCAGCCGGATGTCGCGGATGTTGTCGATCTCGAGCAGGCGGGTGAGGAACTCCTCGAGGCGCGCCCACGGCATGTTGGCCACGTCGCCGCCGGAGACCACGACGTCGCGCACCTCGGGGTGGTGGCGCAGGTAGGTCAGCATCTCGGCGTAGCGGTCGACCGGCTTGGCGAGGAACTTCAGCTTGTCGACGGTCGGCGTGGAGTTCCCGACCAGGTCCATCCGGGTGCAGTGTCCGCAGTACTGCGGGCACGTCGGAAGCAGCTCGGCGAGCACCTTGGTCGGGTAGCGGTGGGTCAACCCCTCGGCGGCCCACATGTCGTGCTCGTGCAGCGTGTCGCGACTGCAGTAGGGGTGCGAGGTCCAGTCGGTCCGGCGGTCGGAGAGGACCGGGATCATGTAGTGGCGCACGGGATCGGCGTAGAACGCCTCGGTCAGCGAGCCCGCGCCCCCCGGGGTCCCGGAGAAATCAAACGCCGTCGGGGCCATCGTGTTCATCATCTGCGGCGGGACGAGCATCGACATCGTCGCGCGCTCGGTCTGGTCGCGCTCGAGGTCGGCGTAGAAGCGCTCGTCGACCAGGTCGCCGAGCAGCTCACGCAGCTGACGGAGGTTCTTCACACAGTGCGAGCGCTGCCACTGCGCGCTCTCCCACTGCTCGGTCGTGACGTCCTTCCACCCGGGGAAGCGGGTCCAGTCGGGCTCGACCAGGTCGACCTGCCGATAGGGATAGGGCTGTCCGGTCTCACCCTCCACGATGGCGGCGATGGACGTCTCGATGCTCATGGGTTCCTCCCGCGACGTGCCGTGCACGTTGTTTGTCTCTGATGACCTCTACCTGAGACAGTATGAGCACGATCTTGTGGTGTGACCAACTCATCACCGCAGGATTTCCCGTTGTTTTAGGTTGTGACAGGAAGGTGTGTGGCATACGTGGGACGAATGACAGGCGATCCGGTCGGCATGCACCGGGTGCTGGAGCCCCTCGGGGTGCTGCCCCAGGCGGCTCTGCGACTCGACACCGACCCGGCGCTGCGCGACGACGAGGTCCGCATCCGCGTCGAGCGTCTCAACCTCGACGCCGCCTCGTATCGCCAGCTCGAGGGCAAGCACGAGGGTGACGGGGACGCCGTACGCGCTGAGGTGCTGGAGATCATCGCCACCCGCGGCAAGATGCAGAACCCGGCGACCGGCTCCGGTGGCATGCTCGTCGGCACCGTCGAGGAGGTGGGGGAGGGCTCACCGCTCGGCCTGGCGGTGGGGGACCGGGTCGCCACCCTCGTCTCGCTCACGCTGACCCCCCTGCACATCGAGGACGGCCTCGCTGACTGGGACGGCCGCAGCGAGCAGGTGCCCGCCGACGGCTACGCCATCCTCTTCGGTCGCAGCATCGCGGCGAGGCTCCCCGAGGACCTGCCCGCGCCCCTGGCCCTGGCCGTGATGGACGTCTGCGGAGCCCCGGCGCTGGCCGAGCGGCACGTCAGGCGTTACGCCGAACCGGTCGTCGTGGTCATCGGGGGAGCCGGCAAGTCGGGATCCCTCTGCCTGGCCGCCGCCCGGCGCGCCGGCGCCCGGCGCACCATCGCCGTCGTACCCCACCAGGCCGAGGCGGACCTCCTCGTCCCCACCGGTCTCGCGGACCACGTGCTGGTCTGCGACGCTCGCGACCCGGTGGCCCTGCGCGACGGCGTGACCGCCGCGGGCGGCCCCGCCGACCTGACCATCGTGTGTGTCGACGTCCCCGGCTGCGAGGGTGGCGCGATCCTGTCCACGACCGAGGGGGGCACCGTCATCTTCTTCTCCATGGCCACCTCGTTCAGCGCCGCTGCGTTGGGAGCGGAGGGGCTGGCGGCCGACGTGACCATGATCGTGGGCAACGGCTACGTGCCTGGCCATGCCGAGCTGGCCCTGGAGATCGTCCGCACCGACGTCGCCGTGCGCGGCCTGTTCGAGAGGAGGCTCTGATGGCCTCGACGCCCGTCCAGAAGAAGCTGCACCTCGACCCGGCCACCGTCCGGCAGGCGCGCAGCCTGGCCCGCAAGGTCGGCCGTCCGATCGTGAAGCTGGCCAAGCAGCACACCACCGTCTCGGTCGAGCGGGCCACGCTCCGGCTCGCGGGCCTCTCCGGTGCCGACCCCGACGGCACCCCGTGGGTCAACCGACTGGCCGATGCGGTCCGGGCCGACGTCGGGCTCGAGCACGGCCTCGCGCTGCCCGTCTGGGACGCCCTGCTCCGGGGCGAGGCCGAGGACCTCCAGACCCTGGCCCAGAAGGCCTCAGCCGGCTCGGCGCGGTTCCGGATCCCGGAGGGACGCGACGCCAAGCGGGCGGTCACCGCCTCGCGCAAGCAGGTCGGGGCCGGCGTACGCCGGATCGACGGTCGTCGTCGCGAGCGCGAGCGTCTCGTCAGGCGCATCGGCGACGCGCCGCGACACCCGTGGATCTACCTGATCGTGGCGACCGGCGACGTCTACGAGGACATTCCCCAGGCCCAGCAGGCAGCCCGTGAGGGCGCCGACGTGATCGCGGTGATCCGTTCGACCGGTCAGTCACTGCTCGACTACGTCCCCGAGGGGGCGACCCGTGAGGGCTTCGCGGGCACCTACGCGACGCAGGAGAACTTCCGCCTGATGCGGGCAGCACTCGACGAGTCGAGCAGGGAGCTCGGTCGCTACGTGCGGCTGACCAACTACGCCAGCGGACTGTGCATGCCCGAGATCGCGGCCCTGGCCGGCCTCGAGCGCCTGGACATGATGCTCAACGACTCGATGTACGGGATCCTCTTCCGCGACATCAACCCCGTCCGGACCTTCGTCGACCAGCGGTTCAGCCGCCAGGTGCACGCCCGTGCCGGCATCATCATCAACACCGGCGAGGACAACTACCTCACCACCGCTGACGCGGTCGAGGCCGCTCACACGGTCACCACCAGCCAGCTGCTCAACGAGTACTTCGCCAAGGAGGCAGGTCTCGAGGACTGGCAGCTCGGTCTGGGGCACGCGTTCGAGATCGACCCCGAGGTGCCCGACTCGTTCCGCCTCGAGCTGGCCCACGCGATGCTCGCCC
>JBKJON010000167.1:0-27670 GCA_046595715.1 Marmoricola sp. | reverse complement strand
GGCTCTTCTGACTCTTCCGTGGGTCATTTCCGGCCTGGTAGGGCGGGTCGGTGGCCGCCGAGGCTGAGCATGGCCAGGGCGATGAGGGCTTCGGGTGAGCGGAATCCGAAAGCGATTCTGGTGATGAGTCGGATCTTGGTGTTCGCGGACTCGATGCGCCCGTTCGAGAGGCCGTGCTCGATCGAGGCAAGGATCGAGGCCCGGTGTTTGACGATCCTGCGTTGCAGGTCCACGAACGCAGCGATCCGGCACCTCCGCGCCCACCCGATCCAGTACTCGAGGGCTTCGGCGGCCTCCTCGAGCGGCAGCTGGAAGACCAGCCGCAGCCCTTCCTTGAGCAGATAGGCCCGGTGCAGCCGCGGGTCCACCGTGGCGACCCAGGCAAGCTTGGCCTGCTGCCGGGTGGTGAGGTTCTCGGGGTTCTTCCACAACGCGAACCGGGCATGCTTCAACGCCTTCGCGTGTCCACTCGCCCTTGCGGCGCGACGCTGCGCCACGGCTCCGCGGGCCTCGTTCCAGGCCTGCCGGCGGACCTCGTCGAGGGCGTCGGTGGCCCACCGGACCACATGAAACGGATCGGCGCAGCGGACCGCGTTGGGGCACCGTTCGGCGACCACGCCGCTGATCCAGTCGGCCCCATCCGCGCTCACGTGGGTGATCTGAGCGCAGCGTTCCTCTCCCAGGGCGTCGAAGAACAGGCCCAGGGTGGCCTTGTCGCGGCCCGGCGCGGCCCACACCAACCGGCCGCTGTCGTGGTCGACCACCACCGTCAGGTACCGGTGTCCGCGCTTGTAGGAAATCTCATCGATCCCGATCCGACGCAGCCCCGCGAACCGGTCATGCAGCGCCTCGACGTCGGCCCAGACCCGGGTGATGATCGCCCCGACCGTGCGCCACGCGATCCGCATCAGCTCGGTCACCGCGGACTTCGAGCACTGGGTGGCAAGCCACGCGACCTGCTCGTCGAACACATACGTGTGGCCGGCCGCGTGCCGGGCCCAAGGCACCGCCCGGACCGTGGGCCCATGCTGCGCGCAGTTCACCCGTGGCGCGTCGGCCTCCAGCCACACCGGGATCGTCCCCAGGTCCAATGCCCGCCACCGCCGCCGGCCCTCGCCCCGGTCATACCAAGGCGACCTCCGCCGACACCGGCCACACCGGCTCCCAGCACGCCGCGTCGGTCGAACAGCAGCGAGGAGGACCTGCCCGTCCTCGTCGTACTCGACCGACTCGATGACCGTCTTCTCGACCCCGAGCAGGGCTCGCCATAAGGTGGCGTTCGGCACGCCGTTCTCCGTTCACTGGTTCCTGGTCCTCGACAGCTCAGAAACCTAGACAGGGAACGGCGTGTTCAGTTCTCAGACGCGCTCAACGACCCACGGAAGCAGCAGGAGAGCCGGAAATCGGTCTGCACCTCCGAGGCCCAGTGGGCGTGGACGTCGCCGGTGAGGACGATCGGGTTGCGCACCCCCGCCCTGACCCAGGAGCGCGTCACGCGGTCACGGGAGGCGGGGTAGCCGTCCCAGGCGTCCATGGACACGGTGTTGTCCGGGGTCGCCGTGCTGTCGCGACGGCCGTAGAACACCTGCTGGCCGATCACGTCCCAGCGTGCGCGTGAGCGTTCGAAGCCGTCGGCCAGCCAGCGCTCCTGCTTCGCACCCGGCAGGGAGCGGGTTGGGTCAGCGGCGTCGGGGCAGTCGTCGTACCCGTCCCCACATGCCTGGTCGTCACGGAACTGCCGGGTGTCGAGCATGTGGAAGTTCGCGAGCTTCCCCCACTGCAGCCGGCGGTAGATCGAGATGTCCGGCCCGTGCGGGATCGAGGAGCGGCGGAGCGGCATGTTCTCGTAGTAGGCACGGAAGGCCGCGGCCCGGCGGTCCATGAAGTCGGGGACCGAGGCACCGTTCTCGGGGATCTCGTCAGCCCAGTTGTTGTCGACCTCGTGGTCGTCGAAGACCACCAGCCAGGGGCGACCGCGTGCGCGGCCTGGAGGTCGGCGTCGGTCTTGTACTGCGCGAGCCGCTGGCGGTAGTTGGCCAGCGTGACGGTCTCCGGCCCGCGGTGGTCGCGGACGTTGCCGCTGGGGGCGACGTAGGCGTTGGCCCTGTACTCGTACTGGTAGTCGCCGAGGTGCAGGATCAGCTCCGGCTGGTCCTCGGCGAGACGCTTGTAGGCGGTGAAGAAGCCGTGCTCGAACTGTGAGCAGGAGACGAAGGACATCGCGAGCGCTTCCGGTGTGGCGCCGTACGACGGGGCGGTCCGCGTCCGACCGGCAGGGGAGAGGTGCCCCTCGACGCGGAAGCGGTAGAAGTACTCGTGCGCCGACCTGAGGCCGCGGACCTCGACGTGCACCGAGTGCCCGGCTTCAGCTCCTGTCCTGACCGTCCCGGCCCGCACGATGCGGCGGAACCGCTCGTCGATGGCCACCTGCCAGCTGACGCGCTGGGGCCGGGACGGCATGCCGCCGAGGCCGTCCTCGGCGAGCGGGTCGACGGCCAGTCGGGTCCAGAGCACGAAGCCGTCGGGAGACGGGTCGCCGCTGGCGATGCCGAGGGTGAAGGGGTCGACGCGGGGTCGTGGGGACGCGGCGCTGGCGCGGCTGTCGAGTGCGGTGGTGCCGAGCGTGGCCAGGGGGCCGGTGACCAGGCCAGTGCTGATGAGGGTTCTCCGAGAGGTGTGCATGTCGCCGACCCGACTCCCGCTGCGAGACCGGATTGCCTCACAGGCGTGAACTCCAGGCGACGGTGACGTGTCCTGGGCGGGGTGCCTCGCGGGCGCGCGCGCCTCCAGCCCCGGCACGTCGAGGGCGCCCGCGCGGAACGACTATCAGTTCACCGTCGCCGCACTCCTTCCGCGCCTGGGCGGACACGCCGGGAGTCGAACTGGTAGTTCTTCGGGCCATCAGGCCATCAGGCCATCAGGCCACCAGGCCATCAGGCCACCAGGGTGGGGGCCTCGCGGGGGGTGAACCCCGGGTTGGCGATCGTCTCTCGCCACGCCTGCCCGAGTCGGCCGATCGCGTCGGTGAGGACGTGGGCGGGCTGGGTGTAGGGCAGCCGCACGAACCGGTCGAGGCCACCCTCGGGGGCGAAGCTCGGACCTGAGGCGAGAAGCACGTCGTGGCGTTCGGCTCGGGAGACCAGGGCGGTCGAGAGCGCCTCGGGGAGCTCGCACCACAGGTTGAGGCCACCGGTCGGGTGGGTCGGGCGCCAGTCGGGAAGGTGCTGGCCTACCGCGACCAGGGCTGCGTCGCGGGACGCACGCAGCTGGTCGCGTCGGTGGGTGAGCAGGTCCTCCCCGTCGCGCAGCAGGTCGGTCGCCACCAGCTGCTCGAGCAGCGGGGCGCCGAGGTCGAGGGTGAGGCGGGCCCGGAAGAACGCGTCCATCCGATCGGTCGGCACCCGGACCCAGCCGATCCTCAGACCGCCCCAGTAGGGCTTGCTGAGGCTGCCGACGCTGACTGCGTCGCGGGAGTGGGTCGCGAACGGGGACGGCAGCTGCTGCCCGTCGAGCGGCAGGGCCACCATCGACTCGTCGATGATCGCGGTGGTCCGTGTCCGGGTCAGGGCCCGAGCGACCTCGGCACGGGCCGGGTCGAGCATCAGCGCACCGGTCGGGTTGTGGAAGTCCGGGATCAGGTAGGCCACACGCGGCACCACCTGACGCAGCGTGGTCACGAGGGGCTCGGTGTCGGCCTCGTCGCGGGGCACGTCGACCCCCACGATGCGCGCCCCCGAGTGGGTCAGCGTGGCGATCGCGTTGGGATAGGTCGGGCTCTCGGTCACGGCCCGGTCGCCGGGCCTCAACAGCGCCCGCGCCGAGACGGCCACCCCCGCCAGGGCGCCTGGCACGACCATGATCTGGTCCGGGCTGGTGGGCAGCCCGCGGGCTGCGTAGGAGTCGGCCACGGCCTCGCGCAGGGTCGGCAGCCCCGAGGGGTAGTAACCCGTGCCGGCCAGGTAGGCGGGCAGCTCGGCGACCGCGCGCTCGTAGGCAGCGAGCACACCCGGGCCGGGCACGGGCGCGGCGCAGGTGAGGTCGATCTTGTCCTCAGGGAGGTCCCCGGGCGGCAGCAGGTGGTCGCCGCGGTGGCCGCGGCTCGCAGGGAGGCTGGCCACGCTGCCGGACCCCCGCCGTGAGACCAGGAAGCCGTGTTCGCGCAGCTGGGCGTAGGCGCGGGTGACCGTGGTCCGGCTCACCTCCAGGGCGTCGGTCAGCTCACGCTCGCTGGGCAGGCGTACGCCGACCGGCACGCGACCGTCGGTGATCAGCACGCGGAGGCCCTCCGCCAACCCCCGATAGGCCGGGGATCGGTCGAACTCGCCGAGGAGAGTGGATATGCGGGGAGCGGACATCAGTCGGGACATGCAGACCAGTGGAACACGATTGGCTATTTGCGACCAGACCAGTTGATGGTGAAGTTGACCCATGACCAGTGACATCGGCCTCGAGATCCTCGGAGACGCGGCGCCCCGCCGGGTGCGCCAGCTCGCACGTCTGGGCCCGGTCGCCCAGCTCAGGGCCGGTCGGCTCACGCGACGGCTCTTCCAGCTCGCCGTCGGGCTGGTGCTCTACGGCATCACCCTGGCGATGATGATCCGGGCCACCCTCGGCAACGCCTCGTGGGACGTGCTGCACCAGGGGATGGCCTCCCACCTCCCGATCAGCATCGGCACGGCCGTCATCGTGATGAGCCTGGTCGTGCTGCTCTTCTGGATCCCGCTGCGCGAGATGCCAGGCTTCGGCACGATCGCCAACTCCTTCGCCGTCGGCCTGGTCGCCGACGCGGCGCTGCGCGTGATGGCCGCCCCCGACGTCATGTGGGAGCGGGCGCTGCTCATGGTGGCCGGTGTGGTGCTCAACGCGCTGGCGACGGCGCTCTACATCGGCTCGCAGTTCGGGCCAGGTCCCCGTGACGGCCTGATGACCGGCCTGCACCGGCGTACGGGCCTCTCGATCCGTGTCGTGCGCACCGCCCTCGAGGTCACCGTCGTCGTGGTCGGCTGGCTCCTCGGCGGCGTCGTCGGCGTAGGGACGGTGCTCTACGTGCTGGCGATCGGCCCGCTGGTGCAGCTGATGCTGCCCCGGTTCATCGTCGAGCTTCCGCAGCGTGACACCTGATTGCCCGCTCGGCGGCGTACGGCGAGACGAGACTGCCCGCTCGGCGGCCTAGCGACGGGTCGCGATGAGGGCGGAGGCGTCGGGGGCCACCATCACCTCGACGGCGGTGAAGCGCTCGTCGGTGAGCCAGTTCTCGCGCAGCATGTCGACGCGGCCGGAGGTGATCGGCGGCCACATCTGGCACGGCGCGAAGTCGTCCATCACCACGATCCCGCCCGGCTCCACCAGATCGGCCACCGCGTCGACGCTGGCGTCCTGCGGGACCGACGGATCCAGGAACAACAGCGAGTAGGGGCCCTTGCTGCGCAACGTCGACCAGTCGGCGGCGAGCACCTCCACCTGGGGGTCGTCGACGAAGATCTCCTGGGCGGCGGCGGCGAGCTTGTCATCCAGCTCGGCGGAGATGATCTGCGTCCCGGGGCGTACGCCGGAGCGCAGCCACGCCGTACCGACTCCGCAGCCGGTGCCGAACTCCGCCATGGTCCCGCCTCGCGTCGCCGCGAGGGTGGCCAGCAGGCGGCCGGTCTCGTTGCGGCAGAAGGAGACGTAGCCGGCTCGTCGCGAGACGGCGAACGCCCGGGCCACGATCGGGGGAACCTCGGGCGGTGCGCTCATGCGGTGCAGTCTCGCAAACTCCCCGGACGGGGCCCGCGCTGAGACAACCGTCTCAAACTGTGGGACTCCTTGCCTCGAAGGCTGCCGCGGCGCCTGGGGTGGGCCTAGTCTCTTCTCATCATGCGGAGGAACTTCGTACTTATTTGCCGCCGTGGCGGGGCCTCGATTCGATAGGCCACCTCGCCGCGGAGTTCGGCATACCCGCCGACCGGCCTCTCACATCCTCCGCGAGCGAGACTCAGAGAAGTCCCACCCCTGATTTTTCGCGAACGAGATCCGTCCTTGTGATCCAGGGCCGTCGACGCCGTTCATCTCCTCCCGGAGTGACCCTTTTCAGGCATCACTCACACCAGGAGAAGCATCATGTACGACATGTATCCCGAATGGGGTCCGGCCAAGAACAACCCGGACAGCCCCGTGAGCAACCAGGCCGTCCAGGCCGCGCTTGACCTGCGAGACGGTGGCGGCCAGCGCCCGGACGACAACTAGCATCGGCCCCATGCCTGAGTTCTCTGGATCGTTGAAGCTTGCCGTCATCCCGGGCGACGGGATCGGGACCGAGGTCACCGCCGAGGCCCTGAAAGTGCTCGAGAGCGTCACCCCCACAGGGGTGAAGTTCGAGCCGACCCGCTACGACCTGGGAGCCGAGCGCTACCTCGCCACCGGCGAGGTGCTCCCGGACTCGGTGCTCGAGGAGATCCGTCAGCACGACGTGATCCTGCTCGGCGCCGTGGGCGGCAAGCCCGGAGACCCGAACCTGCCTCCCGGTCTCCTCGAGCGCGGGCTGCTGCTCCGACTCCGCTTCGAGCTCGACCACTACGTCAACCTGAGACCCAGCCGGATCTACCCCGGCGCAGCCTCGCCGCTGGCACCCCACGTATTGGAAGGGGCGGGCGAGGTCGACTTCGTCGTCGTGCGCGAGGGCACCGAGGGGCCCTACACGGGCAACGGTGGTGCCCTGCGCGTCGGCACTCCCCACGAGATCGCCACCGAGGTCTCCGTGAACTCCGCCTTCGGCGTGGAGCGCGTCGTACGGGACGCCTTCCGCCGGGCCCAGAAGCGCAGCAACAGGTTGACCCTGGTCCACAAGACCAACGTGCTGGTCAACGCGGGTGCCGTGTGGTGGCGGCTGACCCAGGAGGTCGCCCGGGAGTTCCCGGAGGTCGTCGTCGACTACATGCACATCGACGCGGCCATGATCTTCATGGTCACCGACCCGGCCCGCTTCGACGTGATCGTCACCGACAACCTCTTCGGCGACATCATCACCGACCTCGCCGCCGCCATCACAGGTGGCATCGGCCTGGCCGCCAGCGGGAACGTCAACCCCGACCGCACCGCGCCGTCGATGTTCGAGCCCGTCCACGGCTCGGCCCCGGACATCGCCGGCCAGCAGAAGGCCGACCCCACAGCAGCGATCCTCTCGGTGAGCCTGATGCTCGACCACCTCGGCCTCGAGGACGCCGCCACGACCGTGGAGGACGCCGTCGTGGCCGACCTGGCCGCTCGTGAGGGCGGCGCCCGGAAGGCGACCTCGGAGATCGGCGACTCGATCGCTGCCCGCGTGTCCGGCTGACCGACCCGCTCCGGAGGTCCGCGTGGCTGTCGGTGGTTGCGAGACGCCCGCGGGCGCTCGCTCCGCAACCACCGACGAACTCCCTGCACCGACCAACGAGAGATAGCGTGGCCCCCATGACGCTCGACATCACGACCACGGCCTCGGACAGCACCCGCAGCGACGCGGAGGTGGCCGAGATCCTGGCCAACCCGGGGTTCGGCACCTACTTCACCGACCACATGTTCACCGTCGAGTGGACGCCCGAGCAGGGATGGCACGGCGCCCGGATCACGAAGTACGGGCCGCTCAGCATGGACCCGGCCTCCGCCGTGCTCCACTACGCCCAGGAGACCTTCGAGGGCATGAAGGCCTACCGGCACGAGGACGGGTCGATCTGGTCGTTCCGGCCACAGGAGAACGCCAGGCGGATGGAGCGCTCCTCGCATCGGCTCGCGTTCCCGGTCCTGGAACCCGAGGAGTTCGTGCAGGCCGTCGACGCCCTCGTCGAGGCCGACCAACGCTGGGTGCCCGAAGGTGCGGGAGAGAAGAGCCTCTACCTGCGGCCGTTCATGATCGCCTCCGAGGTGTTCCTCGGGGTGCGTCCGGCCCAGCACGTGACCTTCATGGTGATCGCCTCGCCCGCCGGGGCCTACTTCAAGGGCGGGATCAAGCCGCTGACGCTGTGGCTCACCGAGGAGTACACCCGCGCCGGGCGTGGCGGCATGGGGGCGGCCAAGACCGGCGGCAACTACGCCAGCTCGCTGGTGGCCCAGCAGGAGGCGATCGGGCACGGCTGCGACCAGGTGGTCTTCCTCGACGTCGCCGAGGGGAAGTACGTCGAGGAGCTCGGCGGGATGAACCTCTACTTCGTCTACGCCGACGGGCACGTCGTCACCCCCGAGACCGGCACGATCCTCGAGGGCATCACGCGCTCGGCGATCATCGACCTGGCTGAGAAGCTGGGCCACAAGGTCGAGGAGCGGAAGATCTCGATCGACGAGTGGCGCGAAGGCGTGGCCAGCGGTGACATCACCGAGGTCTTCGCCTGCGGCACGGCCGCCGTCGTGACACCGGTCGGGACGCTGAAGTGGGACGGCGGCGAGGTGGCCGGCTCCACGGAGGCCGGTCCGCTGACGCTGGAGATCCGCCAGGAGCTGGTCGACATCCAGTACGGCCGCGCGGACGACTCCTTCGGCTGGATGCACCGGGTCGTCTAGCTCTGCAGTGTGGGAGGTTTCGAGAGGCTCGCTCGCTCGCTCCTCCACCACCCGATGGGGGCCAGGGGCATTGCCTGCACTCATTCACCCGACGGCCCGGCTACCGTTGGTCGGTGACCACCCGAGCAAGCGAGTCCCCCGAGGAGACGCGCGTGGGTGCCTACCGGCTGCTTGCTCCGATCGGTGAGGGCGGCATGGGGGTGGTCCACCTGGCGCAGGGCCCCGACGGCAGGCGGGTAGCGCTGAAGGTGCTCCGCCAGCACATCGTCGGTGACCGGGAGGCGCGCGAGCGGTTGGCCCGCGAGGTCGGCTCGCTGCGCCGGATCACCAGCCCGCGCATCGCCGAGATCCTCGATGCCGACCCGCACGGCCCGGTGCCGTTCGTGGTGACCCGCTACGTGCCGGGGCTCTCGCTGTACCACCACATCGCGGAGGAGGGGCCCATCAGGGGCGGCGACCTGCTCCACTTCGCCAACGCCCTGGCCGAGGCGCTCCAGGCGGTCCATGCCGTCGGTGTGCTGCACCGCGACATCAAGCCGACCAACGTGCTGATGGAGGGGCGTTCGCCGGTCCTCATCGACTTCGGGCTTGCGCGGGTGGCGGAGGACCCCCGGCTCACCCAGGCCGGCTGGCTGCTCGGGACTCCCGGCTACCTGGCGCCCGAGATCCTCTACGGGGACGACGCGACCGTGGCCTCCGACGTCCACTCGTGGGCGGCGACCGTGGCGTTCGCGGCGACCGGCCGGCCGCCGTACGGCACGGGGCCGGCGATGGCGATCATGGACCGCGTCCGTCGTGGTGAGCACGTCCTCGCCGGGGTGCCCGCGCCGCTCGAGCGTGTGCTGAGTGAGTGCCTGGCCCCCGAGCCGCTCGAGCGTCCGAGCCTGCACGAGCTCAGGTCGACGATCCACGGGCTGCAGCAGACCACACACCTCGCGCGTCAGGCGGAGCCCGCGGCCGGGAACGAGCCTGACCTCTGGACGATGCCCTTCAAGCCCGAGTCGGCGACACCCAGGGCAGACCAAGCTCCCGCGACCGACCGGCTCCCGGTCGAGGCGCCGGTCGAGGCTCCCGTCCCGGCACCGGCCCAGGCGCAGGTCGAGGCGCATGGCGAGGCGCAGGCCGAGCCCCGCATCCAGCCATTGGCCGAGGCGCCGGTCGATCCAGACTCGCCTGCGCCCGTCACCCGGATCCCGCCGGATCGGCCTCAACCCGTGGAGCAACGGGTTCTTGACCTCGCCCCCACACCGCGCGAGAGCAGCCGCACCCAGCAGGTGCTGCAGATCCTCGGGCTCGGCCTCTTCACGGGCGCGATCGTCGGTTACGCGCCCTACGCCGGGACCGCGTTCGTCGCCTTCCTGGTGCTGCTCCTGCGGACGGCCTCGGTCACGCGTCAACGGCACGGTCGGCGCCTGCTGATCCGCGGTCGGGCGCGCTGGTACGACGTGCCGAAGACCACGCTGTCCCTGCCCGGCTATCTTCTGCTGGCGTTCTTCGGGGCCTTCGCGGACGTCGTCGTGGCCGGTGTCGCCGGGCTGGCGATGTTCTCCCTCGCCTACCTGCTGGGCCAGACCGTGGTCACCGGCATGGTCATGGCCGGACTGGGCTTCACGTCCGCCCTGTGGTGGGGACCGGGCTCCGGACGCGTCCGCGAGATCACTCGGGGCCTGGTGACCCGGACGGCTCGGTCGGAGTTCGGCGGCTGGTTCGTGACGGCCATGTGCGTGCTGGGGGCCGTGGTCCTCTTCGGGCTGCTGCTCGACGGTGGCCCCACCTGGGCACCGGCGCTCAGTGCCCCCTGGAGATGAACGCCAGGAACGACCTGTCTAGTCCATTGAGGCGCACCTCTCCCCAATATCGCGACGAATGGGGTTCGGCCCCACATACTGTTCAAAATGTCTCCTTTCTTGGTATTTACACGTGTCTGGTCGCTGATCCTGGTCGCCGCAGTGATGTGTGGAGCGACCAGTCCTGCGGCGGTGGCCGGTACGCCCTCAGCGGCCGCTACGGCGCCGCAGTCACTGTCCACTCCCACGGGTGGGGGGAGCACCCTGCTCGAGCTGCATGGTGACGCCATGCGTCCTAACGGGTCGGCCCGCACAGGCACGCGCTCGTGGAAAGGCCGCACGCTCGCCTACTACGAGACGATCCCGTCGAAGTGGGACTGGAGCCTGTCCACGGCCGTTGCGAAGTGGAACGAGACGGGCGGCAACCTCACGCTGGTGCCCACCACCACCCGAGATCGCGCCGACGTCGTCATCTCCTACGGCAACACCGGCGGAGCGGCGGGGCTGGCCACGGTGGGCGCGACCTCGGGGGCCTTCGTGCGCCTGAACCCGAGCTACGACAAGGCCGACGCCCTGGACGCCTGGAACAGGGTCGCGGTGATGGCTGTCCTCGCCCACGAGATCGGGCACGTGCTGGGCTACCAGCACACGACGGCGACGTGCTCCCTGATGCGCGCGACGCTCGACATCAGCGGGTGCAACATGGGGCCGGGCAGCCGGGCGGGCTACTACAGGTGCCGCACCCTGGACCCGGCCCTGGTGGTCCGGTTCGTCAGCCAGTACGGCGGCAGGGCGCACTACCCCGGAGCCTTCTGCCTCGTCGACGCGCTGCCCTCCCAGCTCGCCGGTGTCCGCTTCACCGACGGGCTCACCTCCCCGATCACGGTCCGGTGGACCAAGCCGACCGCGATGCCGTCCGGCTCGCTCGTGCTGGTCCGAGTGTGGAGCTCTGCGACCTGCGGCACCGTCCCGTCCTCGGCGGAGACCTTCGAGGTCTACCCGACCACTCTGGTGTGGAACGACACCAAGGCCACCCGTACGGGGCAGCACTGCGTCAACGTGAACCTCGTCAACCGCTACGGCGCGGGGCGTACGCCGGTCGCCGAGGTCCTCACCCGGTGGGTCGCGCCGGCGGTGGCCTGACGTGCGTCTCTTCGCGGTGCTACTGCGCGCCTGCGTCGCTTGCACACTCGCGGCCGGTCTACTGATGGCCGAGGCCGACGCCGACGTCGAGGCCGGTACTGCCGGATCCGCCGAGCCCGTCGCCGCTGCCGCGTACACGGTCCCGGCTCCCACCGCGTCGGTCGGTCTTCAGGGTGACACCGTGACGCCGGGACGCTCGGTGCGCCGGGGAGTGCGGACCTGGAAGAAGCGGAAGCTGCGCTACTACGAGACGCTCCCTGCCACCTGGGACTGGAGCCTGTCGACGGCCGTGGCGAAGTGGAACGGCGCTGGCGGCTCGATCACGCTGGTCCGGACCCCGGTCCGTCGTCGAGCGGACCTGGTCGTCTCCTACGGCAGCACCGGGGGAGCCGCAGCCCTGGCCACCCTGGGCTCGGTGAAAGGGGCCTACGTACGCCTCAGCTCCTCCTACGACCGGGTGGACGCCGTCGCTGCGCGCAACCGGGTAGCGGTGATGAACGTCCTCGCGCACGAGCTGGGTCACGTCTTCGGCTTCCAGCACACGCCGGCCGCCTGTTCGCTGATGCAACCGTCGCTGGACGTCGCGGGCTGCAACCTCGTGCCGGCGTCGAGGCCCGGCTTCTACAAGTGCCGCACCATCGACGCGCCACTGGTGACCCGGTTCGTGAAGGCCTACGGCGGCAAGGCGCGCTACCCCGGCACCTGGTGTCTCCTCGACCCGCTCCCTCCGACGCTCAGCGGAGTCAGCTTCTCGGGCGGCGGCGTGGGCGGCGCGCTGGTCGCAGTCCGGTGGGAGCCACCGTTCTCCGCGCCGTCCGGCTCCCGGATCCAGATCCGCACGTGGCCGGCGACCGGATGCGGCACCCCGCCCAAGGGTGCCACGACGGACTACGTCCCTGTGAGCGCAGGTCACTGGCAGACAGGCAACGACACGTCTGCCGGCAGCGCATGCTTCCAGGTGCAGCTGGTCAACCGCTACGGCGCAGGCCGGACCCCCGTCGCCCAGGTGGTCAGCTGGTCACCGATCCCCGTGCCGCTGCCCGTGCCGCTGCCCGTGCCGCTCCCCGTGCCGATCCCACCGCCCGCCCCGGTCGTCGGTACGCCGGTCTGGGATCCGGTGGCTGTGCGGTTCCACGCGCCGGTGAGCCACCGGGCCGGCACCCGCCTCGTCTACCACGTGGCCGGGCCCGACCCGCTGACGTGCCCGGGCGACTACTCGGACCTCGACCTTCCGACCGTGGTCGAGGACGCCGACCGGTGGGGCGAGGGGATCGGTGAGTTCGAAGCGGTTCGCCCCCACAACTGCGTCTCCGTCTACGCGCTGGACGACGTCACCGGTCTGGCCAGCGCGCCGGCCCAGGTCGTCTTCGACGCACCCCTGCCCCAGGAGACCCCCCAGGTCACGGGCTTCTCGCAGGACCAGCGGACGCACCCGCTCTACCGGGCCATCGTCATCGGAGCGGGGGCGGGCGAGAAGATCGCCTACTCCACGTCGGCCGGACCCTGCCCGACGGCGGCGCCGGCAGTCGCCCGGTGGTCTACGGTCCAGATGGATGGACTCGGGCCTCAGGGGCTCCCGCCACAGCTCAAGGACGCCTTCCAGTTCATCTCACCGGGGCCGGGCACGAACTGTGAGATGTTCCGGGTGGTCGACTCGTTCGACTTCACCACGACGATCCCGGGCAAGGTGATCGAGCGTGAGGGTCCCGTAGTCATGCACGAGTGGGTCGACGACGGACCTTTGCCGCCCTACATCGGTCTTGTCAGCTGGAACGAGTCCCTCGGCCGATTCGAGGGTTCGGCCGACTTCGGCGGCATCCTGCGTGCGGCCTACGACCCTGAGAACCCGACGGTCTGCCCGGAGCCCGAGCAGTTGGGAACCAACCTCCTCGATCTCGGCCACCCCGGCCACAACCAGCCCTACTCCTTCACTCCTCCGGCTGCCGAGGTCTGCGTCTCGTTCTTCACCGTCGGTGACATGCTCTCGAAGACTGGGATCTCGAAGCCGACCAAGAGGGTGTTCGTCGTGCCCGGGTCGCAGCGCTGAGGCCTGGCGGATCCCGGAACGGCGTACCGCCTTCTGGGCCGCTGTGGCAGACTCGGAGCCGTGCAGCACTTCGGCATCATCATCGACTAGCGCGACGGACTCTGGACCACAGAGACCCGCCGCGCTGACCTCTCGTCCTGACGGGGGGTTTTTTCTTTGCCCAGGCACCCTCGAACAAGGACCGGACCATGACCACCGCACCTTCAGGCGACCTGTTCCACGTCTACGACACCACCCTGCGCGACGGCGCGCAGCAGGAGGGGCTCAACCTCTCCGTCACCGACAAGCTGACGATCGCGCGCCAGATCGACGGCCTCGGGGTGGGCTTCATCGAGGGTGGCTGGCCGGGGTCCAACCCCAAGGACACGGAGTTCTTCCGCCGGGCCCGGGAGGAGCTGAACCTGGAGCATGCGCAGCTCGCAGCCTTCGGGGCCACCCGTCGTGCGGGGATGAAGGCCGCGGACGACCCGCTGATCGCGGCGTTGCGAGACTCGGGCGCCGGTGTCGTCACGCTCGTCGCGAAGTCCCACGACCGGCACGTCGAGCTCGCCCTGCGCACGACGCTCGAGGAGAACCTGGCGATGGTGCGCGACACGGTCGCCCACCTGCGGGCCGAGGGGCAGCGGGTGTTCCTCGACGCCGAGCACTTCTTCGACGGCTACCGCGCCAACCGGACCTATGCGCTCGAGGTGCTGCGCGTCGCGTTCGACGCCGGAGCCGACGTGGCGGCGCTGTGCGACACCAACGGCGGCATGCTGCCGGACTGGGTGGCTGACGTGGTCGGAGACGTCGTGGCGACGACCGGCGTACGCGTCGGGATCCACTGCCACAACGACACCGGCTGTGCGATCGCCAACACCCTCTCAGCCGTCGCGGCGGGCGCGACGCACGTCCAGGGCACGTTGAACGGGTACGGCGAGCGCACCGGCAACGCCGACCTCGTCAGCGTGGTGGCCAACCTCGAGCTCAAGCTGGACCGGCAGGTCCTTCCCGAGGGCCTCCTGCGCGAGGCGACCCGGGTCGCGCACGCCGTCGCGGACGTCACCAACTTCCCACCTGCGTCGCGCCAGCCGTACGTCGGCACGTCGGCCTTCACGCACAAGGCCGGGCTGCACGCCAGTGCCATCAAGGTCGACCCGAGCCTCTACCAGCACATGGATCCCGAGGGCGTCGGGAACGACATGAGGCTGCTGGTCTCCGACATGGCCGGTCGCGCCTCGATCGAGCTCAAGGGTCGCGAGCTCGGCTTCGAGCTCGAGCCGGAGCTCGTCAAGCGGGTGACCCAGCGGGTGAAGGCGCTCGAGTCGAGGGGCTACACCTTCGAGGCTGCCGACGCGTCCTTCGAGCTGATGCTGCTCGAGGAGGTGGAGGGTGCGCGGCCGTCGTACTTCGACACCGAGTCCTGGCGCGTCATCACCGAGACCCAGCCGGGCGACGAGGCGGTGTCCGAGGCGACGGTGAAGCTGCGTGCGGGCGGGGCGCGGATCATCACGACCGGTGAGGGCAACGGCCCGGTCAACGCGCTGGACCATGCGCTGCGGCAGGCGATCCAGCAGCTCTACCCGGAGATCGTGAAGTTCGAGCTGATCGACTACAAGGTGCGCATCCTCGACCAGGGCCACGGCACCGACGCGATCACCCGCGTGCTGATCGAGACGACCGACGGCGAGAAGTCGTGGGTCACGGTCGGGGTCGGCCACAACGTGATCGAGGCGTCCTGGATGGCGCTGCTCGACAGCCTCACCTTCGGCCTGCGACGGCACGGCGCCTGAGAGGTGGCACGACGTCATACGAAGTGGGTGTCCCCGCGACCAGGGCGGATGACCTCCGCCGGGACGTCATACAGTCCGGCAGCAGCGGCGACCACCTCGTATGACGCCCGGTAGCGTCGCGCCCATGAGCGAGCTGCACGACCTCACCGCGCTGGAGCAGGGCAGGGCCGTCCGGGCCGGGGAGGTCTCGACCGGCGAGCTGGTGGAGCACTACCTCGCGCGGATCGACTGGCGCGGCGACGAGCTCGGCGCGTTCGTGACGGTGACCCCGGAAAGGGCCCGAGAACAGGCCCGGGATGTTCGACCGACCGTGGACGGGCCGCTCGCAGGCGTCCCCACCGCCATCAAGGACCTCAACGCCACCCGCGGCATCCGGACGAGCTTCGGTTCGCCGGTCTTCGCCGACTTCGTGCCGCACGTCGATGACGAGGTCGTCCGGCGCATCACGAGCGCCGGGATGGTCAGCCTCGGCAAGACGAGCACGCCGGAGTTCGGCTCGCCCTGCTACACCGAGCCCGAGGGGGCACCACCGGCCGTGACGCCGTGGGACACCAGTCGGATGGCAGGCGGCTCCAGCGGGGGCTCCGCTGCGGCGGTCTCGGCCGGGCTGGTTCCGCTCGCGCAGGGATCCGACGGGGGAGGGTCGATCCGGATCCCTGCGAGCTGCTGCGGGATCGTTGGGCTCAAGCCGAGCCGTGGCCGGATCTCCGGCGCCCCGATGTACGGCGACCCGGTCGGCCTTGCGACCAACGGCCCGCTGGCCCGGACCGTCCGGGACGCGGCGGCCTTCCTCGACGTGATGGCCGGCCGCGCGGTCGGCGACCCGTTCTGGGCGCCCGCCGACGCGCAGCCGTTCCTGTCCTCCTGCGACCGCGATCCCGGCCGGCTCCGGATCGCCCGCTTCAGCGAGCCGGTGATCGTCGAGGCCCCCGTGGACCCCGAGTGCCTGACCGCCTGGGAGGACGCGAGCCGGTTGCTCGAGTCGCTGGGGCACGAGGTCGTCGACATCGACGTCCCCCTGCCGCGCGAGTCCGTTCCCGTCTTCGAGACCTGCTGGGCGGTCCTCACCTCGCTGTCGGTGGTGAACCTGCCCCAGGAGGCGCGTGGACTCCTTCGACCGCTGACCACCTGGCTCGCCGATCGCGGTGCGGCGGTCAGCGGACCGGAGTTCGGTCTCGCGATCGGCGAGATCCGACGGGTGGCGGCGAGAACGCTGGCGGCGGTCTCGGCGTACGACGCGGTGTTGACCCCGACCCTGGCCGCACCACCCCTGCCGGTCGGCGCAATCCGTGACGACGCCGACCCGGACGCGGACTTCGAAGCCCAGAAGCGGTTCACGCCGTACACCTCGATGTGGAACGTCACCGGCAGCCCTGCCATCTCACTGCCGACCCACCTGACGCCCGAAGGTCTCCCGGTCGGCGTGATGCTCGCGGCAGCCCCCGGCGACGAGGCGCTGCTCCTCTCGCTGGCGGCACAGGTCGAGACCGCGCACGCCGACGCCGGGACCTCGTGGCGCGATCGGGTCCCGCCGGGGTGGTGACCTGCTGAGGATCCCGCCATGTCCGAGCCACGCCAGGCGAGGAGCGCGGGCCAGTGCCGGGCGATCAGCCGACCTGGTCCGGCCGGGCTCGAAGTCCTGGGCGATGTGGTCCAGCACCGACCGCAGCTTGCTGCGCTTGCTCGGCATGATCACGAGGCGGCCGTCTTTGATGAAGCGGCCCACGAGCTCGTCCATGGGGTGAGGCTAGGACGGGCGCCGCCGGACATGCGAATGTGTTTCGCGTGCCTGGAGGGGTGCTCGCGCGCCCCTCAGACCACATTCGCATGTCGGGTGAGGCGCTCGCATTCCTCGATCAGCTGCTGGCGCAGGGGAGAGCCGCGCTCGGAAAAGGTGCGCTGGGCGGCGATGTAGGCCTGCTTGCCCTCGGGAGTCTCGATCCGCACCGGCTCGAGGCCCAGCCCGCTGAAGTCGTACGGCGAGGCCCGCATGTCCAGCTCACGGATGTCCCAGGCGAGCTCGAAGCAGTCGCCCACCAGCTCCGAGGGGACCAGCGGCGTTAGCCGGAAGGCGTGCTTGTAGAGGTCCATCCCGGCGTGCAGGCACCCCGGCTGCTCGAACGCGTCGCGGTTGTCGCGTCCGGGCTGCAGGGTGTTCAGCGGCCGGGAGGTGTCGGTGAAGAAGCGGAAGGCGTCGAAGTGGGAGCAGGTGATCCGGTGGCCCTCGCCGACCGCGTCGGTAGCGGGTCCGCCCAGCCGCAGCGGCCAGTCGTGACGGATCACGCCGTCGCGCTCCGAGCTCTGGTGCACCATCGCCCACTCGTGCAGGCCGAAGCAGCCCAGCGTCGGCGTACGCCCTGCCGTGGCCCTCAGCAGGCGGTGGATGGACTCGATCAGGGGGAGCTGGGCGCCCAGGTGATCGGGGGCAACGGATAGTCCGAGACGATTCCGTGGTGATTCCGTCGCGAGTACGACGGAATCGTCTCGGACTATCCGGCTGCGGTAGGCCTTCTGCCCGTCGTACTCCGGAGCATCAGCCAGTACGACGCCCCACCCCGGGTGCCACCGCCGCAGAGCGGCAGGACGCTGGGAGTAGTAGGTGAACAGGAAGTCGTGGACGGGGTGCTTGAGGCCCGACGCCCGCCGCTCGAGGTGCGGCTGGACCCACACGTCGACCCGGGTCGCGTGCGCCGCGGCTCGTGCCTGCCAGGTCGGGCGGTCCAGGACGACCGGGGAGGTGGTTTCCACACCCGGAACGCTAATGCGTGCGTTGCGGGGTCCGGTCGATAGGCTCACGGAGTGCGTATTGCAAGGTTCACCACAGGCGACGACCCCCGTTTCGGCATCGTGACGGGAGACATCGACGACTTCGGCATCCCTGACGAGGAGTCCTTGATCACGACGCTGGTCGGCGACCCGCTCTACGTCGGGCTCCAGCCGACCGAGGAGGTGGTGCGCCTCGCGGACGCCCGCCTGTTGAGCCCGGTGCTGCCGCGGAGCAAGGTGGTCGGCATCGGTCGCAACTACGCTGCCCACGCCGCGGAGATGGGCAACGACGTGCCTGAGGAACCGATGATGTTCCTCAAGCCCAACACGTCGGTCATCGGCCCGGGTGACCCGATCTTCTACCCGCGCCAGAGCGAGAACGTGCACTTCGAGGGCGAGCTCGCGGTCGTGATCAGCCGCATCTGCCGCGACGTGCCGAAGGAGAAGTTCGCCGACGTCGTGCACGGCTACACCGTCGGCAACGACGTGACCGCCCGCGACCTGCAGAAGAAGGACGGCCAGTTCACGCGGGCCAAGGGGTTCGACTCGTTCTGCCCTCTCGGCCCGTGGGTCGAGACCGAGCTCGACGTCAGCGACCTGCGGGTGCAGACGTTCCTCAACGGAGAGGTCAAGCAGGACGGACGCACCTCCGACCTGATCTTCGACGTCCCCACCCTGATCGCCTACGTCAGCAGCGTGATGACGCTGCTCCCCGGCGACGTGATCCTCACCGGCACCCCTGAGGGTGTCGGTCCCATGAACGCCGGTGACGAGGTCGAGATCTCGATCCAGGGCATCGGCAACCTGAGCAACAAGGTGGTCCTCCGTGGCTGATTCCAAAGACCCCGTCCTGGGCGACCTCGCCCCCGAACAGGTCCGGGTCCGGTTCCCCCCGTCGCCGACGGGCAACCTGCACGTCGGCAACGTGCGCTCGGCGCTGTTCAACTGGGCCTTCGCCCGTCACCACGGTGGCACCCTCGTGCTGCGCATCGAGGACACCGACCTCGCGCGCAACACCCCGGAGGGCTATGCCTCCATCATCGACGCGCTCGAGTGGCTCGGCATCGACTACGACGAGGGTCCCGGCGTCGGCGGCGAGTTCGGCCCCTACAAGCAGTCCGAGCGGTTCGACACCTACCGCGGCATCGTCGCGCAGCTGCGTGAGGCCGGCTCGGCGTACGACTGCTACTGCACCAACGACGAGGTCGAGGCGCGTCGCAAGGCCTCGGGCTCCAAGATCCAGGGGTACGACGGCTTCTGTCGCGCCCTCACCGAGGAGCAGCGGGCCTCGTTCGAGGCGGAGGGCCGCACCCACGTCGTACGCATCCGCATCCCCGACCGCCCGATCACCTTCGACGACCTGGTCCGCGGCGAGGTCACCTTCCTGCCCGAGCACGTTCCCGACTTCGCGATCGTGCGGGCCAACGGCGACCCGCTCTACACGTTGGTGAACCCGGTCGACGACGCGCTGATGGGCATCACCCACGTGCTGCGCGGGGAGGACCTGCTCTCCTCGACCCCACGCCAGATCGCGCTCTACGAGGCGCTGGAGCCGCTCGGTGTCGGCACGGGTTCCCCGCGCTTCGGTCATCTGCCGATCGTGATGGGGGAGGGCAACAAGCGGCTCTCCAAGCGCGACGCGGGTTCCGGTCTCGCGGAGTACGTCGAGCGTGGCTTCCTCCCCGCGGGCCTGCTCAACTACCTGGCCCTGCTCGGCTGGGGGATCGCGGAGGACCGCGACATCTTCACGATGGACGAGATGGCCGAGGCCTTCGACATCCGCCGCGTGAACCCGAACCCGGCGCGGTTCGGCCTCAAGAAGCTCGAGTCCATCAACGCGGCCCACATGCGGTTGCTCAGCATCGAGGAGCTCGAGCAGCGGCTGGTGCCGTTCCTTCGCGCGGCCGATCTCATCGAGGACCCGCCCACCTCCGCAGAGACGCTGAAGATCACCGAGGGCAGCGTGCTCATCCACGAGCGCGTCGGCACCCTCGGTGAGGGCGCGGACATGCTGGCGTTCCTGTTCCTCGGCGACGTCGTCTACGACGAGACCGACGTGGCCAAGGTGCTCACCGACGACGGGCTGACGATCGTCGCCGCTGCCCGTGAGGCTTTGGGCGGGGTGAGTGAGTGGAAGACCGACGCCATTGACGAGGCCCTGCGCGCGAAGCTCGTCGAGGAGCTCGGGCTCAAGCCGCGCAACGCCTTCGGCCCTGTCCGGGTGGCCGTGACCGGGCGCCGGATCTCGCCGCCGCTGTTCGAGTCCCTCGAGCTGCTCGGCCGCGACGAGTCGCTGGCCCGGCTGGACGCTGCCCCAGGCGAAGCAGCGAGGATCTCGGCCCGGAAGCCGGTCGAGTCCTGATGTCGTACCCACCCCCGGGCCCACCCGCAGGTCCGCCCCCAGGACCGCCACCGGGCCCGCAACAGCCGGTCGTGCCACCGTGGGGCGCGCAGGGTTCCCCGGAGTCGTGGCCGCCACCGCCAACACCGCCAGCACCACCACCGCCAGCACCACCACCGTCTCGGTGGAACCAGCAGATGCGGGCGCACCCGCACCCCGAGCCGCGCTCCTACCCGTTGATGCTCCGCACCTGGGACTACGCCGCGTGGAAGCCGGTGGCCGGGATCGCGGTGCTGGTCGTGTCGATGTTCGTGGTCGTCCCGATCCTGCTCATGCCGGTGCTGGCTGCCGCGGTCGCCGTGCAGGGTGGCTCCGGGAGCTTCGGTGACCGGTTCGCCTCCTCGCTGGACCTCAAGGCGGTCACGCCCGCCTCGATGCTCTTCCTGAACCTCTCGCTGGCCGCTCTCACCCTGGTCGCCATGGGGATCGTGCGCTGGATCCACCGGTTGCGCCCGCGCTGGCTCTCCTCGGTACTGCCAGGGATGCGCTGGAAGTTCTTCTCCGCCTGCCTCGGTCTGTCGGTGGTGGCGCTTGTCCTCTCGCTGCTGATGAGCGCCGTACTTCCCCGGAACCCCACGGACGTCTCAGGGGGGCTGAACGAGTTCACCGGTCGGCTGATCGCCACCGCGATCGTGATTCTGCTGACCACACCCCTGCAGGCCCTGGGGGAGGAGTACGCCTTCCGCGGCTACCTGATGCAGGCCTTCGGCTCGCTGACCCACGGCATCATGGAGAGCCTCGGGGTCGGCAAGCAGGGTGCCGTCCGGATCGCCCAGGGCTTCGCGCTGCTCGTCACCTCCGGGCTCTTCGCGCTGGCCCACGGCACCCAGAACGCCCCGCTGTTCTTCGACCGCTTCTCCTTCGGGCTGATGGCGGGGCTGACCGTGATCCTGGTCGGTGGGCTGGAGGCAGGTATCGCGCTGCACATCCTGAACAACCTGGTGGCCTTCGCCTTCGCGATCGTCTTCGGCGACCTCCAGTCGGCCCTGACGGTCTCGGAGGTCTCCTGGTGGCAGCTGCCGGTGACCGTCGTGCAGAACGGCGCCTACCTGCTGCTGGTGCTGCTCGTGGCGCGGAGGATGGGGCTGCGCAACACCACTGCCCCGCCGGTGCCCCAGGTCAGCGTCTCGCCGGCCGCTCAGCCCGTCGCTTGAGCGGCGCAGGTCACGCGCCCCCGATTGGTGGCGGGGCAGGCGTGTGTGTATCTTTGACCCTCGGTTCGTCCGGTAGTTTCGGGGCGGACCGAACCCATGGGGTATGGGGTAATTGGCAGCCCGACTGGTTCTGGTCCAGTTAGTCTAGGTTCGAGTCCTAGTACCCCAGCGAGTACGACGATTTGGCTCTCTCGTTGCGTCAACGTTAGAGTTTCGCTGGCTCAGGCCCCCGTTGTGTAGTGGCCTAGCACGCCGCCCTCTCAAGGCGGTAGCGCGGGTTCGAATCCCGTCGGGGGTACAAGGCAAAGAAGGGCCCTGACCAGCGGAGACGCTCGGTCGGGGCCCTGCTGCTGTGTCCGGCTGGGACCGGCGGAAACCGGCGTTCTACGGGTACCTGTGCCCTATGTGTGCCCCGGATTGGAGTGCTGCGCTCCGAACCGGGGCTCAAACCGCAGCATGCGGGGTGTGCGTGTCGAGCTGAGTGCGGATGCCTGTGGGGGCGCGTACCTCTCGGGAGTTGACCGCCCATTCTCCTCGGCTTCACGGCCGCCTCCCATCTGGCCGTGCTTTCGCCGCGCTGTGGGTGCGTTGCCCGACTGTCGAGCAGCAGGGGGCTGGACTCGATGGTCGCGGCCTGGGCGGAGAGCCTGGTGATCGGCCGGTCGCGCTCGTCGATGCCTGGACGCCGGCCCGGCAGAGCGGCCCAGAGGCCCTCGGCGGCGGCGAGCATCGTCGGCCAGCCCCTCAGCAGGGGACCGGCGTCGTCGCCAGTGCCATCCATGAGCAGCTGGCGGCCGAGGAGCTCGTCGTCGATCTTCGCGTATGCCGGCCGCAGGTCAGTAGCCAAGGCCCTGGGCTTCCCGGATCAGGTCGCACAGGTCGACTACCAGCTGCGAACCGGCGACCAGGTCGGGGCGGTGCAGGGGCAGCGCCCGGGTGAGCTTTTCGGCCTCGGTAAGCAGCTGCAGTGCGGTGCGCTCCTGGAGGTCGACCTCGGGCAGCGCGTGGTCCTCGGGCAGCAGGGCGCTGGCCTGGGAATGGGCGAGGTACACGCCCAGCCCGAGGTCGTGCAGCGGGGAGTCGGGGGCGGCCTGGTCGGCAGCACTCCACACCTCCGACGACGCTCGGTGCAGCAGCTGGGCGATGGCGCCGAGACGCTCCCAGGTCTCGTCGGCAGCAGCCGTGGTCATCGTGGTTCCTCCTCCTCTTGGGCGGCTTCGCATCCATCAACCCACGTGGGGCCGGGTCCTCGCTGAGCACGATCCGTGCCCTGTGGATAACCGGTGAGCTGTCGGTGGCTGGGCGCAAACTGGTCTCGAATCGCCAAAGGAGTCGAGTGCGCGTCTGGCGCTCATCGACAGCCGGAACTCGATTCGAACGCACTAGTGCCTACGGATGAGGTGGTCGGTGATGAGAGTGCCGTTGAGGGTGTTGAAGCTGGTGGTGATGGTGCCGGCGCTGCTGGTCAGCGGTGTGCTGGGGTTGATGGTGCTGGCGGTGCTGCCGCCGGTGCTTGGTCTGCTCGGGTTCCTCGCGGGTGGTGGGGCACTGGGTGTCCTGGCCGCGGGCGGGCTGGAGGGGCCGGCGGTGCGGCTGCTGACCCGGGCACGTGCGGCTACGGAGGGCGAGCGGGCTGTGCTGGCTCCGGTCTTGGCCTCCGTCGGCGGCGTGGGGATGCCTGCGGTCCGGTTGTACGTGCGCAGAACCCCGCGAGTTGCGACTCCGTCGGCGGTCGTGGTCGGGAAGTCATCGCTGGTGGTGACCCCATGGCTGGTCGAGGCCACCTACCGGGGTTGGATCACCCTCGAGGAGGCGACCGCGGTGGTGCTGCATGCCGACGGCCGGCACCGTGCCGGGCGGCACCGACTCGAGGTCGCGGTGCTGGCTGCGACCACCCCGTGGCGGGGGGTGAGCGCGGTGGCGCGGACAGTCGGGCGGCCCTTCGCGTCGTTGCCGTTCATGCGGTTCGTCTGGTCGCTGCGTGGCTTCGTCGGCGCGGTCGCCGTGGTGCAGTCTGCGGTGGAGGGTCGTGCCGTCTCCGGGGCGATCGCAGGCGTGTTCGTGGCGTTGACCTACCTGGTGCCGGCCGCGGCGCGGGCGCGGGAGGGGCGGCTCGTGGTGGAGGCCGATCGGCTGGTGGTTGACCGCGGTCTTGGGGTGGACCTGGCTGGGCTGCTGCGCCGGTCCGGGGTCCCGGTCCGCGTTGAGCGCCTGCAGCGCCTGGAGCACCGGCCGCTCTCGGAGCGGGTTCCGGTGCTCCAGCTGGCGGCGTTCTCGCCGAACTGATCGAGACTGTGCTCATGTCTGGTGAGGATGCGAGGGTCGTGGTGCCGCCGGAGTTTGTGCCTGCCTGGGAGGACCTGCCCGCCCTTGCCTGGGTGGGCGCCCGCGCCTACAGCCCGCAGTGGGCGCCGGCGCCGCTTGCTCGGATCCTGGCGGCCTCCTCGCTGCTGGTCTGGCTGCCCAGCCTGGCCAGTGTGCGTGCTCGCGGCGAGCTGGCGGCCGCCGGCCGGAACGCGGTGGTGGCGGTGGAGCGGCTGAAGAACCCACGCGCGCTGATGTGGGTGGGCGGTGCCCTGGTGCTCATGATCGTGGGCGGGTCGGTGCTGATCTGGCGCGCGTTCGGGGCCGCGACGTACCTGGGCACGGTGGCCCTGGTGGCCCCGGGCTGGGTGGCGCTCGTGGTGTTGGCGCCGTGGCAGGTCATCCGGTCGCAGCGGGCGATCTGGAAGGTGTACGACGAGCTGCATACCGATGATCGCGATGTGCCGGTCTATCAGCTGGGTGGCCTGGCGACGTGGCCACGCCGGCAGCGGCACGGTTCGTCTCTTCTGGCCGCCCTGCTACGGGCGGGCTCGGTCGACGGGTACATGGTGGCGTACCCGGGCAGCAGTGAGGTGCGCGATTGGTACCTGCGGCTCGGCATGCTCGAGCACGCCGGCGGTGCGCTCTACCTGGATCTGCGGAAGGATCGCTGAGCTACTCGTCGTCGCCGTAGTCGTGCCGGTCGGGGACCCCGGACTCGGAGTGGTGGACACAGCCGCGGCCATTGCCGGTGTGGGGCGCGCGGTTGACGCAGGGCAGGCCGCCGAGTTCGTGGCTGCACACCGGGTGGAGCCGCTGACGAGGTAACGCCGGTGGCCACGACCGGGGGCTCGGCAGGGACGGGGAGTGCGGTCACGGCGGTGCCTCCATGTCCTAGCGGCGGGGTCCGCGGATCCTGCCCCCCCGGGGGGGCTGGTGGGCGGCGGTGTCGCTGAGGTCGTGTTGGCGCCCCGAGGGGTGCATCTGGGCGATCTCGGTGTCGGGACAGGCGTCGGGGCAGGGGCCCTGCTCGTCGGCGGCCGCGGCCTGGGCGGCGGCTTCCTCGGCGGACTCAGTCTCCTGGGCTCGGCGGCGTGCGTCCTCCTCGAGCGCGTCCTCGGTGTGGCCGGTGGACTCGCTCACGGTTCCTCCTAGCGAGCTTGAGTGCGCCGGGTGCGCGGTCCTCTTGGTGGCCGAAGGAGTCGTGGCTGCCTCTGGCGATCACCACGTCGCCGGCATCCAAGGTCCGCAGTGGCCAACAGGCCGAGACCGCCGTCTGGGTGTTCTCCGCGGCGTTCACGTGGCCCTCGCTGCGCTCGACGTCGCCCCGAGGGAGCGACTGGAGGCGCTCACGCCCGACGTGGCGGCATCGCTACGGCGCAGTGCCCGCCGCCAGCTCGGTTGCTGAGGGCCGCAGGGTCAGCGGGGGATCGACCGTGATGGGGCCGTGTTGCTGGTCGTGGGGCAGGTGCTGGGGCCGGCCCAGACGCCGGCGCGCCGACTCGTCGGGGGTCTCAGTGGTCGGTGTCAGGTGGGCGTCGATGACCAGGGGTTGGTCGGAAGGCGCGGTCAGCGAGTCGGCCAGCTCGCTCGTGTCGGCGTGGAGGACCTGGTCGAGCAGTTCCGCGATCCCCTCGGGCGTGCCGTCGCAGCGGGCGGCCAGCTCGGTGGCGAGCGCGTCCAGGGCGTCCTCGCCGCGCTGGGTGAACTGGATGAGCCCGTTCGGGGAGATGCCGCCGGTCACGTCGTTTGCTGGTGCTGTACTCATGGTGTGCCTCCCTTCCGAGGGCTCAAGGTGAGCCTGTCTGGTGGCCAACGGAGTCGGCGAGGTGTCTGCCGATCACCCGTGGATCTCCCTGCGGGGCACGGGTCCATCAAACCCCGGTGCTATAGGCGTCCATAGGGCCGCCATGTGAGGGTGAGCGCGGGGTCTCAGGTGCGCGGGCGCGTTGAGCTGCCGTCGGGCGGGGGCAGCTGGCGAGTCTGGTTCTGCCGACCGCGCTCCAGCACGTCTGGTTCTCCGGTCCCGTCGATCGCGGAGGCATCGAGGCCGGCGTTCGCGAGCATCTGCTCGAGGGTTAGCAGGGCAGTGGCGGCCTCGGGTCGGGTGCGCTCGTAGTGGCTGAGAACGTAGCGGTTGAACAGTGGGACAGCCATCACGAGCTGGCCGCGCTTGGGGGCGTAGATGTCGCCCTCCTCGATGAGCTCCTCGCGGAGCCAGGACAGTTCCTGTTGAGTGCGTCCCAGGGTGGCCGCGATCGCGGCGCTCGAAGCGCGGCCACGATGAAGCGCGAGCGCGGCCAGGAACTCCATCTGGCGGTCGCTGATCCGGTACCAGCGGGGGCCGAGCGTGCGTCGTTCGAGCTGGGCGGCGACCTGGGGCAGTGCCGTCTCGAGGTCGGCGAGGGTGATCTGGTCGGGGCCGGTCGCGGCCGTCCAGGTGGCGTGGGCGAACAGCTGCAGGTGGGCGGGGTAGCCGTTGCTGGCCTCCACCAGGGCGTCGGCTGCCTGCGGGGTCCACACGACCCCGGCCTGGCGTGCTGGTTCCACGACGGCGTACCGAGCGTCTTCGTGCTCGAGGGTCAGCGGGATGGATTCCAGGACGAAGAGCCGGTCCGGGTGGGTGACCCCGGCCTTGCGCAGCGCGTCGGGGGTGAACGGCAGGCCGGTGCCGGCGAACAGCACCGCGGCGGAGGGATGGTCCACGTTGAGGCGGTGCAGGGTCGCCGCCAGCAGTGCCAGGTCGGGGCCGGAGGCGACCTGCAGCTCGTCGACCGTGACCAGCAGGCCGCCACTGTGTACGTCCTTGCTGACCTCGCCCGCCAGCGTGGCCAGCGCGTCGGCGAGGGTCCCGGCGTCCAGGCCCGGGGCTGCTTGGTCCTGTGGGTGGGTGGCGATGCCGCCTCCGAAGCCCGCGACGCTGAGGTTGACTCCACCGACGCGCTCGAAGGCCTTTCGCGCGCGTTGCCAGGGGCCGGCTTCCTCGGCGAGGCGGGTGCGGGCGCGCTGCAGCAGGGCCTCGACCAGGCCGGCATGCCCGGAGACGGCCTGGAGGTTCACCACCTCGAAGCCCTGGTCCTTGGCCAGCTTGGCGAACGCGCTGACCGTGACGGTCTTCCCCACGCCTCTGGGTCCGGCCAGGATCATGTCTTGAGCGCGTACGCGGCCGCCGGCGATGATGTCGTTGAGGACCAGCTGCCAGTCACGCAGCAGCCCGTCGCGCCCGGCGAGGACGGGTGGGGTGTGGCCGGCGCCGGGGGTGTACGGGCTCTGGTCCATGAGCACGGCTCCCAAGAGTCACCTAGATAGCTCCAGTTTTCTAGGTCGGTCTAGGTCCTCGAGTCTGGTGGGCACGGCGCGCGACACGGCCGGTCGTTCCGTCCGTGTGCTCGATGCCGACGGCAACCGGCTCAGCGACCCCGACGCCGCGCGGCTGCTGGTGGCCATCGAGGCCACTGGCGCGCGCGAAGCGCTATGGGAGGACATGAACCGAGACAACGCCACGGCGCACACCACGTTGTGGACGGATCTGACCCGCCGCGCACCCGACGAGGTGCGGACCCCGGGGCCAGGGCCTGGTGCAGATCCCCGAGGGCCTGCCGTATCCCATGGCGACGTTGATCGCCACATCTTCCGTCACCGAGAGGTGTGTAGCACAATGCCGACCATCAGCTCAGCGGCAGTCTTGTTCGACAAGTTCTGTGCACCGCAGAGCGACTGCCAGGTGGTGAAGGCCGTGGCGTGCGCGACCGCGGCTCGGACCGCCTTGCGGCGGCTGGGTTGAG
>JBKJON010000136.1:0-3942 GCA_046595715.1 Marmoricola sp. | reverse complement strand
TCTCCTCGTAGCGCGCGAGACGCGACTTGCTCTTGGTCTGGCGAGCCTTGGCGTTGGAGCGGACCCACTCCAGCTCGCGCTCGAGCACCTTGGCGCGCTTGGCGTCCTTCTGGCCCTCGATCTTGAGTCGACCCTGCTTGGTCTCGAGGTAGGTCGTGTAGTTGCCCTCGTAGGGGTGGGCCTGCCCGCGGTCGAGCTCGAGGATCCAGCTGGCCACGTTGTCCAGGAAGTAGCGGTCGTGGGTCACGGCGAGGACTGCACCCGGGTAGGAGGCGAGGTGCCCCTCCAGCCACTGCACCGACTCGGCGTCGAGGTGGTTGGTGGGCTCGTCGAGCAGCAGCAGTGCCGGCTGCTGGAGGAGCAGCTTGCACAGTGCGACCCGGCGACGCTCACCTCCGGAGAGGTGGTCGACGATCTCGTCCGGAGGGGGGCAGCGCAGCGCGTCCATCGCCTGGTCGAGACGGCTGTCGAGATCCCACGCGTTGGCGTGGTCGAGATCGGTCTGCAGGTCACCCATCTCGGCCAGCAGCTTGTCGTAGTCGGCGTCGGGGTCGGCGAGCTCCTCGGAGATGGCGTTGAAGCGGTCCATCTTGCCCTTGATCTCGGCGACCGCCTCCTCGACGTTCTCCAGGACGGTCTTGCCCTCGCTCAGCGGCGGCTCCTGCTGGAGCATGCCGACCGTGGCACCGGGATCGATGATCGCGTCGCCGTTGTTGGCGTTCTCGAGCCCGGCCATGATCTTCAGCAGGGTCGACTTGCCGGTGCCGTTGGGGCCGACGACACCGATCTTCGCGCCGTGGAGGAACGAGAGGGTGACGTTGTCGAGAACGACCTTGTCGCCGTGGGCCTTGCGGACATTGCGGAGGGTGAAAACGTAGTCAGCCATGGTTCGGCAAGCCTACGGGGAAGAACCCCCGTGAGCCGATTCGGGCCGGGCGCCGGACGGCACCCGCTCAGGCGGCCGGGTTCACCGGGTCCCCCGCGGCGTCCAGCTGCGGCCCGTCGACCTCGTAGGCGTGCACCATCTCGCGCACCGACTCGTTCTCTCGCGGGTCCCGCGGCGTGGCCCGAGCGGTCTTCTCGAAGCTGCTGGTGCCCTTGTTCAGGTCGTGCCCGACGAACGTCGCGTCCACGACCCAGCTCACGGAGTTCGGCTGGTCCTCCCGCTCCCACACGTCCACCCGGACGCGGCCGTGCACGACCACGGCGTCGCCCCGCTTGATGGAGTCGATGACGTTCTTGCCCAGACCACGCCAGCAGTTCACGGTGAACCAGGACGTCTGACCGTCCACCCAGGTGCCGGCCTTGTTGTAGCGCGGGGTGGACCCCACCCGGAAGGACGCACAGTGGGTCTCCCCCACCTCGCGCACGTCCACGTCTCCCCCGACCCAGCCCTGCAGGGTCACGTAGCTCTCGTTCATCTGTCTCCTCCTGGTGGTTGTGGTGGAGACAGTCCACCCGTCGTCGGCGACGTCGTGGGACGGTGACGACCGCGCCTGTGGACAGAGCTCGGGAAGGGCGGGGTGTGCGTGCGAAACGGTCAGCCGCGCGCCCTGCGCAGGCCTTCCCACGTCGTGCGGTACGCCGCCAGCTCGCCCGCCACCGGCTCGACGACCAGCTCCTGGGCCACCTCGGCGACGCCGGCTCGCAGCCGCTTGTCGGCCCGTCGGGCCCTCGACGTGGAGCCGACCGAGATCAACGCCCGGGAGAGCAGCGCCAACGAGATGCCGGCGGCCACCCCCAGAACGAGCATCAACGACGGGACGGGGAAGCCCCGGTAGTCCGGGGTCCCCGGGGTGGGCATCTGCAGGTAGGCCGTCCCGGCCAGCACGCCCAGCCAGAGGCCGCCCGCGAGCGCGGTGAGGAACAGCACCCACTGCAGTGCCCGCACACCACGGCACCACAGCGGCGTCCCGGAGACGCCCAGGTCAGTGGTGGTCAGGACCCGGTCGAGCCGGTCCCCGAGGTCCGCGAAACGCGAGGTCGAGGCCCTTCGCACCGACCTGGACCAGGGTGGGGCCAGCCCGTTGGACACGTCGTCGCACAGGTCGCGCACTGAGGTCTCGACGCGGGCCTGCTGGACCTGGTCGGTGGTCGGGACCGAAGACCTGGCCGCGTCGACGAGGTCCTTTCCCGAGGTGCCCCGGTCAAGATGGAGGCGTCTCAGCGGGTCGGGCCGAAACCGAGAGAGCCAGGCGGTCAGCGGGAACCCGGTGGCCCGTCGTGCCCGGAGCGCCGTCGCCCGGCGTACGGCGTCCACGACCAGCGGCACCCCGGCAGCGCCGGTCAGCGCCTCGACCAGCTCGCGCTGGTCCTTGGCCGCGAGCTCCCGCGGCTGCGCGTCACCGCTGTGCGCCGACATCCGGGCGGCCGCGTTGGAGATGTCACCCGCCAGCCGGGCGCGGATCGAGGCCTTGTCGGCGACCCGCCTGCCGATGGCGCGGCGCAGCTCGGGGATACCCTCACCGGTCCTGGCCGAGGTGCCGAGCACCGGGACGCCACCGAGCCCGTCCAGCTCGAGCAGGCGGCGTACGTCGTCGAGCATGCTGCTGCGGCGATCCGGGGGCACCTCGTCGATGTGGTTCAGCACGACCAGCATCACCTCCTTGTGGGAGGCCATCGGTCGCAGGAAGCGGTCGTGGATCGCCGCGTCGGCATACTTCTGCGGATCGAGCACCCAGACCATCAGGTCGGTCATCGCGATCAGCCGGTCGACCTCGAGGTGGTGGCTCACCTCGGTGGAGTCGTGGTCGGGCAGGTCGAGGAGCACGAGCCCGTCGAGCGCCTTGTCCTGCTGCCGGTCGAGCATCGACTCGTGCAGCACCCGGTGGCGTGGCGGGATGTCGAGCCAGTCGAGCAGCCCTCCGGCGGGGTCGTCGCCCCAGATGCAGGCGGTGGCCCAGGACGTCGTGGGCCGGCGTACGCCGACCGCAGCCAGGTCGAGCCCGGTCAGGGCGTTGAAGGTGGAGGACTTGCCTGACCCGGTGGCCCCGGCCAGGGCGACGACGGTGTGCTCGGCCGAGAGCCGCAACCGGGCACCGGCACGCTCGACCACCCGGGAGGCGGGCTCGACGACCGAGTCGTCCAACCGTCCCCGGCCGGACTGCACGGCCCGCTCCAGCCCCTCGACCCGCTCGTCCAGGGGCACCTTGCGCCCCAACACCTTGCGCGCGCCGGCCACCAACCCGCTCACGAGCCGCTCCTCGGGGTGGCGAAACGGAGGTCGTCGACCTTGCGGGCCAGCACCCGCAGCCTCTCGGAGGAGTCCGTGGTCAGCTCGAGGGCGTCGAGCCTGGAGAGGAAGCGCTGACGCTCCTCGTCCATCAGCGCGTCGACCCGGACGGCGAGGTCCCGGCGGGCGTTGAGGGCGAGGCGACGAACGGCCTGGTCACCGAAGACGGCCTCGAGCAGCTTCTGGCCGACGACCGCTGACCCGCCTGCGATCCCGACCTCGGCCCCGGTGACGCCCCCCGTGGAGGCGAAGACCACGACCATCAGCGCGACTGACAGACCGTTGAAGCCGTAGGCGAGGAATCGAGCGGTCGTGCGCTTGTCGCCACCCTCGCTGCGGACGAGGTCGAGCACCCCGGACTGCCAGTCACGGACCATCCGCTCGGCGCGGGCGCGGAAGTCACGGGAGGCGCGGGACAGGTCGGCCCCGCCGTCGTCGAGCACCTGGGTGCCGGCCGCGACGGAGCGCCAGGAGGCGTCGGCCCGCTCGGCCGCCGCCTCGGCGTGCTCGAGGATCAGCGTCTGCAACCCTGACTCCACGGCCACGGTCACCCGCTCGGCCTGCTGCGGCTTGCCCCTGACCGCGTTGGTGATGCGGTCGCGTAGCCAGCTGACCTTGCTCTCGAGGTTGCGCAGCAGCTCGCCGGTGCCGACGAACTCCTGCCAGCGGGCGAGGACCTCCCCGCGCAGCAGGGTGCCGTCGGCGGAGGC
>JBKJON010000497.1:0-3650 GCA_046595715.1 Marmoricola sp. | reverse complement strand
CGAGGGCCACCGGCAGGCCGAGCACGTCGACCAACGGCTGGGTCAGGGGCAGGTCACGCCAGCCGAGGTTGGCCGACCACCGCGCCACACCGCTGACGCCGTCGACGAGTCCGGGGACGACGACGCCGCAGGCGCGGAGGTCGACCGGACCGACGGCTCCCTCGTGCAGGTCGCGCACGAGGTCGACCACCTGGGCGACCAGCACCCCGTCGACCGCGGCCCCGGCGACGGTGGGGACGGTACGGGACTCGAGCTCGCGGCCGCTGCGGTCCACCAGCGCGGCCTTGACCCGCGTGCCACCGACATCGACGGCAGCCACCACCTCGACCACGGTCAGACCACTTCCACCGAGATGCCCGCTGACCGCAGCTCGGCGACAGCGGCCTGGGGTGCGCTGCCGTCGGTGACGACCAGGCCGATCCTCGACGACGGGCAGATCCGGGCAAAAGCCCTCGTGCCGAGCTTGGCGCCGGTGGCGACCACGACGACGCGCTCGGAGCGTTCGACCATGAGCGCGTTGATCCCTGCCTCTCCCTCGTGGTGGCACATGGCCCCCGCGGTCGCCGACACGGCGTCGACCCCGAGGAACACGGTGTCGAGCCAGAGCTCCCCGAGGACCATCGCCGCCAGCGGGCCGGAGAGCTCGTAGGACTCGGGACGGGCGACCCCGCCGAGCGAGACGCAGCGGATGAACGGTCGCAGCACCATCTCAGTCGCGATGTTGAGCGCGTTGGTCACCACCGTCACCGCGGGACGCTTCGAGGACATCGCCAGGTCGGACCGGGCCGCGAGCCGACGCGCCACGGCACTGGTCGTCGTCCCACCGTTGAAACCCACCACCGAGCCCGCGACGGCGAGGCCCGCGGCATACGCGGAGATGCGGCCCTTGGCGTCGTCGCCGCCGGCCTGCTTGTAGCGCGCGGGGAGGTCGTAGGCCACCGCGGTCGCGACGATCCCGCCGTGGGTGCGGGTGACCAGCTGCTGGGCGGCGAGGGCGGCGAAATCTCGCCGCACGGTCGCCTCGGACACCCCGAGGGACTCCACGACCTCGGTCACGCTGAGCCGACCGTGCTGGGCGAGCAGGCCGAGCAGCGCGCTCCAGCGCGCCCCCCGGTCCGCCGGCCTGGCGGTGGGTGCGGTCACTTGACCGAGCCCGCCGTCAGGCCGCCGACGAGGTGCTTCTCGATGATCGCGAACAAGATCACGACCGGGACGATGGCCACGATCGAGGCGCCGAACAGCTGGTCCCAGTTCTGCTCGTAGCCGGTGACGTAGGAGTTGATGCCCACGGTCAGGGGTTTCTTGTCGTCACTGAGCATCAAGGTCAGCGCGACGACGTACTCGTTCCATGCCGCGATGAAGGTGAAGATCGTCGCGGTCACGAGTCCCGGAAGGGTCAGCGGCAGCATCACGCGACGCAGCCGCATGAGTGGACCACAGCCGTCGAGCTCGGCCGCCTCCTCGACCTCCTTGGGGATCGAGGCGAAGAAGCCGTGCAGGATCCAGATCGCGAAGGCCAGGTTGAAGGCGGCGTTCGTGAGGATCAGCGCCTGGTAGGTGTCGACGAGGGTGAGGGCATAGAACTCGCGGTAGATGCCGACGACGAGGGACGTCGGCGAGAACATCTGCGTGATGAGGACGAGGAACAAGAACGCGATCCGTCCCGGGAAACGGAACCGCGCCGTGAAGTAGGCCGCCGGGACGGCGACCACGACGACGATCACCGTCGAGGCGACCGCCACGACCACCGAGGTCTGCAGCCAGGCGCGGAACCGCTCGTCGCCGAAGACCTCGGCGAACGTGGTCCACTTCCACTCCCGCGGCAGGATCGAGGCGGGGGTCTGCACCACGTCGCCACTGGGACGAAAGGCGTCCAGCAGCATCACGAGGTAGGGCCAGAGGAACGCGCACGCCACGGCGAGGCCGATCACGGGCATCGCCACCGGGCGGATGCGCCGCCAGCTCAGGGTCTCGGTCACGACTCCTCCTCCTCGCGCCAGCGAGAGACGCGCAGGTAGATGACGACCGCGACGAGGATGAGCAGCACGTTGAACAACCCGGCCGCGGCCGACTGGCCGACGTCCTTCTCGGCGCTCTTGAACGCCAGCTTGTACATGAACGTGATCGTCGTGTCATGGCTGAAGCCGGGGTTGGACTCGTTGAGGGTGTAGATGATCGGGAAGGAGTTGAACACGTAGATCATGTTCAGCACGGTGGCCACCAGGATCGCCGGACGTAGCAGGGGCAACGTGATCCGGCGCCAGATCTGCCACGGTGATGCACCGTCGATCCGAGCCGCTTCGTAGACGTCACCGGGGATGGCGTGAAGACCCGCGACGAAGACGTAGGCCGTGAACGGGATCGACACGAAGACACCGACCACCACCATCGACGGCATGACCCAGCGGTCGTCGCCGAGGAAGTCGATCGGGGTGTCGACGAGGCCGATCTTGAGCAGCACGGCGTTGAGGGTGCCGTAGTAGTAGCTGTAGATCAGGCTGAACAGTCGTGCGGTGATGACCAGCGAGGCGGCCCACGGCACGATGACCGCCCAGCGCACGATCCGCCGGCCCCAGAACTCCTTGGTGAGGAACTGCGCGAGGCCCAGGCTGATCAGGATCGTCAGAGCCACCACCGCGACGACCCAGACGAGCGTGTTGGTGAGAACCGTCCCGAGCGACTCGTTGCCGAGGACGTTGATGAAGTTGTCGAGGCCTGCGTCGCCCTTGCGCAGACCCGTGATCGAGTAGCGGGACAACGAGGCCTTGACCAGCTCGACGGCCGGGTAGACCACGACACCGAAGATCAGCAGGAGGGCCGGGCCCAGCCAGAGCAGGGCCTGTCCCAGGGAGGCCTGCCCCCGTCGGGGTTGGCGCCGCCGTCGGGGCGGGCGCCCCCCCGTGGGGGGGGCCGGGTCACCGGCCGCACCCACGGGAGCCGAAGCGGTCTGGGTCATGCTCAGCCGCCGGACTCGGCAGACTTCTGCAGCTTGTCCAGCACAGCCTTCGGGTCACCGGTCATCGCGGTGCCGAGGTTCTGCTGCACCGAGAGCTTGACCTTGTCCCACGTCGGGTCGTCGGTCGGCGTGAGGTGCGCGTTCGGCAACGTCTCGAGGTAGGTCGCGAGCTTGGGGTCGGACTTGAACTCCTCGATGCCGGACTTGGTCACCGGCAGGAAGCCCTCGGCCTTGATGAAGGAGTTGACCTGGTCCTTCTGGTAGTACAGGTCGTAGAACGCCTTCACCGCGTCCTGGTTGCCGTCCTTCTTGAAGGCCATGAGGTAGTCGGTGACACCGAAGGTCTGCGGCTCCCCGCCGTCGGCCTTCGTCGGCATCGGGGCGACGCCGTAGTCGACCTTCTTGGCCTCGTCGAGGGCACCCGCGAGCGGCGAGAAGCCGACGACCATGCCGACCTTGCCCGAGGAGAACAGGTCGAACGCGTCCTGGCGGTTGGTCTTGCCGGGGTTGTTCTGGGTGAGCTTCTGCGTCGACAGCGACTTGAGGAACGTCAGCGTCTCGAGGTTCTCAGCCGAGTTGATCGTCCACGTGCCGTCCTTCTTCCAGTCCCCACCGTTGTTGAACATCCAGATGGAGAACTCGCCCTGCGACTCCTCCGGACCCAGCGGCAGCCCGTAGCCGATGGCGCCGTCAC
>JBKJON010000456.1:0-9016 GCA_046595715.1 Marmoricola sp. | reverse complement strand
TAGAACGGTGGCGGTCCCACGATCCGCATGCTGCCGGTAGCGAGGGCCGCCTCCCGGATGCGCTCGAAGTCGACCGGTGGCGCCGACTCCCCGCCGATCGCCGGCTCACTCGCCGTGCGGTAGAAGCTCTCGCCGCCGCCAGGTGTGTGCAGGCAGAGCATCCGGGCGCTGGCCGAGCGGACCATGAACGCGTGCGGAACCCCGCGCTGGATGACCGCGGTCCCGCCCGTGCGGAGCTCGTGCTCGGCGCCGTCGATGTGGAGGAGGAGCTCACCCTCGAGCAGGTAGAACGTCTCCGTGGCCGCGGGATGGGTGTGCAGCGGCGTGCGTTTGCCACCTTCGACGGTGTCCTCGAAGAGCAGGAACTCGCCGCCCGCCTCGTCCTCCCGAACGAGCCAGGTGTGCAGTCCGCCGCCGTGGAACCAGCGGTGCTCGGCGTCTTCGCGGTTACGGACGAACGGCGCTGCCACGGTCATGGGGTGCCTCCGGACTTCGTGGGACTCATGTCCCGTAACGAAACTACGATACCGTGACGGTGATGTCAACGGCGTACGAGGAGACCGGGCGCGCCCGGCAGAAGCAGCGCACCCGGGCCGCCCTGGTCGCGGCAACCCGTGACCTCGTGGCAGCCGGGGGGCGTCCGCCGACCGTGGCCGAGGCGGCCGAGGCGGCCGAGGTCTCCCGAACGACGGCGTATCGCTACTTCCCGACACAGACCTCGCTGCTCCTGGCCGCACACCCGGAGATCGCCGCTACGTCGATGCTTCCCTCGGACGCGGGGCAGGACCCCGAGGTGCGCCTGGCCGCGGCCGTCCGCGGCTTCATGGCGATGATCTTGGACACCGAACCCCAGCAGCGCACCATGCTGCGCCTCTCGCTGGAGATCGACACTGCGGCCCGGGAGCTGCCGCTACGCCAGGGGCGGGCGATCGGCTGGTTCAGCGAAGCGCTGGAGCCCCTCACCGGTGACCTGGGTGCCGACGGTGTACGCCGACTGGCGGTCGCCGTGCGAGCGGTCAGCGGTATCGAGGCCCTGGTGTGGCTCACGGACGTCGCCCGGATGAGCCGGGACGAGGCCGTCGAGCAGATGGTGTGGTCCGCCGTCGCGCTGGTCCGTCGCGCGACAACCTCCCCGTAGCCCGCCGAGCGGGCAGCTCCGTCACGGCGTACGACGTCGACCGGGCACTTCTGCCACCTCCCGGTGTGCTCCGTCTGCCCGCTCGGCGAACCACAGCGTGACCGGAGTGCCCGCTCGGCCGGCCACAGCGTGACGGGAGTGCCCGCTCGGCGCTCTAGTAGCGTTCCCGGCATGCCCGAGACACTCTCCGCCAGCGCCGCCCTCGAGGAACTGCTGGGGCACGAGGCGTGGGCGGTCATCCGTCTCCGGGAGAGTCCGGCGGTCACCCTGGTCGGCGGACCGCTGAGCCGCCTGGCCACGCTGGGGGACATCCCGCTCGAGGAGGGGGCGCCCGAGGACGGCCGACGTTTCGACCGGCTGGTGGCGGTGCCGTTCCGCCAGGTCACCGAGCGTGGCTTCGTCGCCCATGACGACGGCACCCCGCTTGCTGTGGTGGACATTGCCACCGAGCGGGAGATCACGCTCGCCGACCTGGTCGCGGCCCTGCCCGACGAAGAGGTCGCGTTCGAGGACGAGGGTGGTTTCGAGACCTCGGACGAGGACTACGCCGCGGTGGTCGACCGGATCATCCGGGACGAGATCGGCCACGGTGAGGGCGCCAACCTGGTCGTCGGCCGGCACTACCGGGCGCAGCTGCGCGACTGGAACGTGGCCAAGGCGCTCACGGTGCTGAGGAGGCTGCTGACCAGCGAGCGCGGCGCCTACTGGACCTACTGCTTCTGGACCGGTGACCGGTTCCTGATCGGCGCTTCTCCCGAGCGTCACGTGAGCGTGCACGGTGGTGATGTGCGGATGAACCCGATCTCCGGCACCTTCCGCCTCCGCGGCCTCGAGGCGAGCGAGCAGAAGGCCCGGCTGCTGGAGTTCCTCGCTGACGAGAAGGAGATCTTCGAGCTCTTCATGGTCGTCGACGAGGAGCTCAAGATGATGTGCGACATCTGTCATGAGGGTGGCCAGGTGCTCGGCCCCTTCCTCAAGCCGATGACGCACCTCGTGCACACCGAGTACCTCCTCGCCGGCCGCACCCGCTCCGACGTCCGCGATGTCCTGCGCGACACGATGTTCGCCGCGACGGTGACCGGCGCTCCCGTGGAGAACGCCTGCCGGCTGATCCGCCAGTACGAGTCCGAGGGCCGGGGCTACTACGCCGGCGCCCTCGCTCTCCTCGGTCGCGACGAGACCGGCGCCCCCACGGCGGACTCGCCGATCGTCATCCGCACCGCCGACGTCAGCCCCGACGGCGCCATGAAGGTGACCGCGGGGGCGACCCTGGTGCGAGACTCCAAGCCTGACCAGGAGGTCGCTGAGACCCTGGCCAAGGCGGGCGGCATCCTGTCGGCCTTCGGGCTGGTCCCGGGAGCAACGGGTACGCCGTCCGACATCGCGGACCTCACCCAGGACGAGGACGTCCTGATCGCGCTGAACTCCCGCAACCGTCGCCTCGCGAAGTTCTGGCTGACCGACCAGGAGGGGTCCCCTCCCGCGCCGTCGCTGGCCGGCCGGAGGATCGCGATCCTGCACGGCGAGGACGACTTCGTGAACATGCTGGCGCACGTGTTCTCCGTGCTCGGCATCAGCTCGCGCGTGATCCGGCACGATGCCCTCCCCGAGGGGCCGGGCGGCGACAGCGTCTTCGACGACGTGGACCTCGTCGTGATCGGTCCCGGTCCGGGGGACCCACGCGACCAGTCGCACCCCAAGATCGCGGCCTACCGCCGAGCGATCGACGGGCTCCTCGCCTCCGGAAAGCCTTTCCTGGCCGTGTGCCTGGGGCACCAGGTGCTCTGTGACCGGCTCGGGATCGATCTCGACTTCAAGGACATCGTCTTCCAGGGCACCCAGTCCTCCGTCGCGATCGACGGGCGCGAGGAGCGGGTCGGCTTCTACAACACCTTCGTCGGCCGCCTCGGCGAGGGCGACCTTCCCGAGGGCGTCCGGGTCGAGTCGGACCCGGAGACCGGCGACATCCACCTCATCGCCGGGCCGACCTTCCGCGGCGTACAGTTCCACGCCGAGTCGATCCTCACCGAGAACGGTTTCGCCTTGCTGCGTGGGCTGTTGCTGGAGCTGTTGGGGTGACACTCCCGTGACTCCGGGGGTGCTCGTGGTGGACCACTACGACTCCTACACGTGGAACCTCGTGCACCTCATCGCCGGTGTCACCGGCACCCTTCCCGACGTCGTCGAGCACGACGCCCGGGGTGTCCTGGAGCTGGCCCGCGGCTACACCCACCTGGTCCTGTCGCCGGGACCGGGGCATCCCGCGAACCGGCTCGACTTCGCTCTCGGCGCCGGCGTCTTCGAGCTCGGCGTGCCGGTGCTCGGGGTCTGCCTCGGCATGCAGGCCCTCGTCACGTCTTACGGCGGAACGGTGGCGCGCATCGACCCGGCCCATGGCGAGGTCGCGACCGTGACCCACGAGGGGGCGGGGGTGCTCCGCGGCCTGGGCTCGCCCTTCGAGGCGGTCCGCTACCACTCGCTGGCGGCGGTCGAGGTGCCCGCCGAGCTCGAGGTGACCGCGACGTCGGACGGCGTGGTGATGGCGGTCCGCCACCGCGACCTGCCCCACGAGGGCGTGCAGTTCCACCCGGAGTCGATCCTCTCGGAGTACGGCGCCGCGCTGATCGGGAACTTCCTGTCATGACCGGGCCGGACCGAAGCGAGCCCGTCATCGACGCCGTGCGCGCGGGTCTCGCTCACAGTGACAGGCTTTTCTGGCTCGACGGCGGTGGTGCGCGCGACTGGTCCGGGCGGCGGTCGCTGGTCGGCGTGCTCGCCGAGGACGACACCTCTCTCAGCCTCGACGCCACCCGGCGGGAGGTGACGCGTCACCGCAACGGGGCCAGTGAGATCGTCGGCACCGACATCTTCGAGGTGCTCGAGGAGGCGATCGCGCACGACGACGGGGACCCGGGGGTGCACTGGGTCGGCTGCTTCGGCTACGCCTCCCGCCCCGACCTCCCGGCCACGCCCTGGGGCCAGGGGCCGGACGCAGTCTGGATGCGCTCGCGGAACGTGCAGTTCTTCGACCACGAGGCGCCTCCAGTGGTCCCGGCCCGTCTCGAGACGAGCACCTCGCCTGCACGAGTGGCGCAGGGGACGCCGCCCGGCTGGTACTACGACGCCTTCGGCCAGGTCCAGGAGCAGCTGCACGCCGGCAACTCCTACGAGGTGAACCTGACCTACCGTGACCAGGCCGGTACGACGAATGACCCGCTCGCCACCTACCTGCGGCTGCGCGCAAGCAACCCCGCGCCGTACGCCGGGCTGCTGAGCCACCGGGGGACACACCTGCTCAGCAGCTCGCCGGAGCGCTACGCCACCATCGGCGCCGACCGGTGGCTGGAGACCAAGCCGATCAAGGGCACCACCCCGCGAGGGACGACCGAGCAGGACGACCGACGCCTGCGGGACGAGCTGGCGCACGAGCCCCGCTTCCGAGCCGAGAACCTGATGATCGTCGACCTGCTGCGCAACGACCTGTCGATGGTCTGCGAGGTCGGGACGGTGAGCGTGCCGAGCCTGATGGCCGTCGAGTCCTACGCGAGCGTGCACCAGCTGGTCTCGACCGTCCGCGGACTGCTGCGCGACGACGTCTCCACGCTGGGTGCCCTGCGAGCGCTGTTCCCCGCCGGCTCCATGACCGGAGCTCCGAAGCTGCGCACCATGCAGATCATCGACCAGGTCGAGACCACGCCGCGCGGGCTCTACGCCGGCGCCTTCGGCTGGATCAGCGCCGACGGCCGGGCCGACCTCGGCGTGGTCATCCGGTCGCTGTACTCCGGTCCCGCGGGGGGCTGGGCCCTCGGCACCGGCGGCGGCATCACCGTGCGCTCGGAGGTGGACGGCGAATGGGCCGAGACCCTGTGGAAGGCGGAGCGCCTCCGCGCGGCGGCTGCGCGCTGACACCGCTGGACGACTTCGGTGCGAGAGAGAAATCGACGCGCGGGGCGGGCGAACTGGGCCACGTCATGGCTCCCCCCGGCGGACCTGCACCCGCGCCGCGCGTCGTTCGACCTCCACTCGGAACCGCGATCCACAGGGTCGCAAGGGATGCCGTTGAGTCCGAAGGAAAGGACTAGACCGCGGACGGTCCTTGGCGGTCGGGGCCGTCCGCGGTCAGTGGACTCAGGAGGCCGAGGTGCCCTCGTCGGAACCCAGGTCCGCCGTGGCGGTGCCGGTCTTCCCGTCCCGGAGGTAGGTGATCTGGACCTTCTCGCCGGGGCGGTGGCCGCGGATGGTGGCCACCAGCGACTCGGAGCCGTCGATGAGCCGGTCGTTCACCTTGGTGATGACGTCACCCTTCTTCAGGCCCGCGTCCGCACCGGCGCTGCCGGCCTCGATCGTCTGGAGCTGCGCGCCCTGGGTCAACGTGTTGCCGGCGACGTCGGAGACCGAGACCCCGAGCCGGGCGTGGGTCGGCTTGTCGCCGTTGCTCAGCTGGTTGACGATCGGCAGTACCTCGTCGATCGGGATCGCGAAGCCGAGACCGATGGAGCCCCCGGTGTCGGTCTGGGCGCCGCTCGAGGCGGTGCGGATCGAGGAGTTGATGCCGACCACGCGGCCCGACATGTCGACGAGCGGCCCGCCGGAGTTGCCGGGGTTGATGGCGGCGTCGGTCTGGATCGCCGGGTAGGTCGTACTCAGGTCGGCGCCCTGCTGGCGCTGCTGCTGACCGAACGGGCTCTGCTGCGGGGCCTGCTCCTGAGCGGTGGACACCGAGACCGGCCGGTTGAGCGCGCTGACGATGCCGGAGGTGACCGTGGCGTTGAGACCGTACGGCGACCCGACGGCCACCACGGTCTGTCCGACCTGGAGGCTGCCCGACTTGCCGAGCGAGGCAGGGACGAGCCCGGAGGCACCCTCCACCTTGATGACGGCGATGTCGGTCAGCGGGTCGGTGCCGACGACGGTCGCCTTCTTGCTGGTGCCGTCGTTGAAGCTCACCGACATCGAGCCATTGGAGCCGAGGCCGGCGACCACGTGGTTGTTGGTGAGGATCTCGCCGCCCTCGCTGAGCACGATGCCCGAGCCGGACCCGGAGCCCGACGACCCGGTGACGTTGACCTTGACCACGGACGGCAGCACCGTGCTGGCGACCTTCTCGACGGTCCCGTCCTGGACGGCGGCGGTCTTGGTGGCCTGGAAGTTCTCGGAGGTCGTGGAGCCGGAGTTGCTCGCCGTGTCGTTGTTGAAGGTGTCGTAGGCGGCTGCGCCACCCACACCCGCGACACCACCGAGGACGAGGGCGGCGACGAGCACGCCGGCGGTGCGGCCGCGGTGACGCTCGGTGGCGGTCGCTGCGGGGGCCGGCTGGGCGCTCCCGTAGAAAGGCCCGACGCCTGGGGGTGTCGGGTCCGGCTGGTAGGGCGGCAACACCCGGGTGTGCTCGTCGTACCCACCCGGAGGCGGGTTGATCGGGCCGGTGGGGGAGTCGTCGGTGGCGTCGTACGCCGGGGTCTCGACGGGCCTCTCGCCGTACCGACCGTAGGCCTGGGCGGCGTCGGGAGTCTCGCTCCCGGAATTGTCGTCGGCGGAGCGGTCGTGGGGGTAGCGGGTCTGCTCGTCCATGCCTCAAGTCTCGGTGGTGATCCTGAGAGGCACCTTTGGATTGGCTACGACCGCGCCAAAACCTCGGGTGGAGCCATCGTGCCGGGCACGTGGAACCAGAACGAGGCGCCGCCGTCGGGGTCGTTGTCCGCCTGGACGTTCCCGCCGTGCCGGTCGGCCACCGCCTTGACGATGGACAGACCCAGTCCGGAGCCGGGCATCGTGCGTGACTCAGGAGAGCGGTAGAAGCGGTCGAAGACGTGCGGCAGGTCCTTCTCGGTGATGCCTTTCCCCTGGTCGGTGACCACGACGGTGCCCTGGCTGAGGCGGACCGTGACCCGGCCGCCCTCGGGGCTCCACTTGGCGGCGTTGTCGAGGAGGTTGGTGATGGCGCGCTCGAGGGCCGCCGCGTCGCCGGTGACCCACCAGGGCTCCGTGTGGACGACGAACTCCACGCTGGCCGCGCGTCGACGTACGCGGGAGACGGCCTGGCCGACGACCGCCGCGAGCTCGACCGGCTCGACCGACGGCGCTGCCGACGGATCGTCCCGGGCCAGCTCGACGAGGTCGCCGATCAGCGTGGTCATCTCGGCGATCTGGCCACGGACGTCGGCCAGGAGCTCCTTGCGGGACTCGGCCGAGAGCTTGGTGGACGCGTCGGCCTGGGCGAGGAGGTCGAGGTTGGTGCGCAGCGAGGTGAGGGGTGTCCGCAGCTCGTGACCGGCGTCGGCCACCAGCTGGCGCTGTCGTGCCTGGGAGGCCGACAGCGAGGCGAGCATGGCGTTGAACGCCATCGACAGCCGGGCCACCTCGTCACGACCCTCGACGGGGATCGGGTCGAGCTGCTCGGTGCGGGCGATCTCCTCGACGGCGGTGGTCAGGCGGCGTACTGGACGCAGGCCGTTGCGGGCCACTCCCCAGCCGGCCAGCCCGGCGCTGATCATGCCGGCGAGGCCGAAGAGCAGCATCACCAGGCCCAGCCGGTCGAGCATCCGGTCCGTCGACTCCAGGGACTGGGAGAGGACCAGGGCCTGTCCCTCCTGCACGGGCACGGGCACGGCCACGGCGCGATAGCGGACGCCGCGGATCATGACGCTGCGGGCCGACCACTTCTGCTCGCCCGACGCGACCTCGAGCTCCGTAGGGCCGGACTGGTCGGCCGCAGCCTTGTCGGTCCAGGCGATGGGGCCGGTCGTGGCGTTGACGAAGACGAGCTTGACGTCGCCGGCACCGAGCGCCCAGACCGGGACCTGCTGGTGCGCGAGGGCGGTGAGGGTCGCGGGTTCGGCGGCCTTCATGGCCCGGGCGTGCAGCGACTGGTCGATGCTCTCCAGGCTCTGCATCCGCACCGTGGCGTACGCAGCCAGGGCCACCCCCGCCACGGCGACGCCCACGGCCAAGGTGGTGAGCAGGGTGATCCGGCTCGCCAGCGACCGCCGGTAGTGGAGCTCGCCCCAGAACCTCGTCGAGCCCACTAGCGCTCCACTACTGGTTCTCGCGCAGGACGTAGCCCACGCCGCGGACCGTGTGGATCAGGCGGTGCTCCTCCGCCGCCTCGGTCTTGCGACGCAGGTAGCCGACGTACACCTCGAGGCTGTTGGCGGTGGTGGGGAAGTCGAACCCCCACACCTCCTCCAGGATGAACGAGCGCTCCAGGACGCGGCGGGGCCGGCGCAGGAACAGCTCCAGGAGGGTGAACTCGGTGCGCGTGAGCTCCATCAGGCGTTCGCCGCGGCGTACCTCACGCGAGGCGAGGTCCATGGTCAGGTCGGCGAAGGCCAGGTGCTCCTCGGGGTTCTCCCCACCCGGCGCCACCCGGCGCAGCAGGGCCCGGAGGCGGGCGAGCAGCTCCTCGAGCGCGAACGGCTTGCTGAGGTAGTCGTCAGCGCCGGCGTCGAGCCCCTCGACCCGGTCGCCCACGGCATCGCGGGCCGTGAGCACGAGGATGGGCACCGTGTTGCCGACCTTGCGCAGCGCGCGGGTGGTCTCGAGACCGTCGAGCCGCGGCATCATCACGTCCATCACCACGGCGTCGGGGTTGATCCCGCTGATCCCGGCCAGCGCCTCGGCGCCGTCGGAGGCGGTGGAGACCTGGTAGCCGTTGAACTCCAGCGAACGTCTCAGCGACTCGCGTACCGCGCGGTCGTCCTCGACGACGAGCACGTGCTGTCGGGGGGCGGGGTCGGCGGCGTTCACGCCCCTAGGGTGCCACCCAGCCCTGAGCACTTGCTGAGACTCAACCCCAAACCAGGTGAGGCGTCGCAGATTGCCCTCCCAAACCCGGTGAGGCGTCGCAGATTTACCTCAACCGGGCCAGCGGCAGGTAAA
>JBKJON010000223.1:0-5064 GCA_046595715.1 Marmoricola sp. | reverse complement strand
CGAACGCCGGGCCGGCACTTATGCCGACCACCCCGGCGGCGGCGCCGGCTCCGGCGACGGCCAGGAACTTCCTTCTGTTGGTCTCACTCATGTGTTGCCTCCAGTGGGATGACCACGCCTCGGTGTGAGGTGGGTCATACGTAGTTTCGAGGCCGATCCCCGAATCGCATTGTGGAAGATCGGCTTGTCTAGTCCGCTCGGCGAATCGACTCGGCGAGTCGTGGAGAACCAACCCGTTTGCCCACAAACAAGCGTCCAGATGTCGGACAAACCGGTTGCCCTCCGACTCCCGGTCCGTATCGGCCAGCAGGTCGATGACACCCATGGCCTCCTTGGGGGCCCACACGAACGAGATCACGATCTTGACGCTAGTAAGCCCCCTCTCGTCACAGACGTCCTTCAGCGCCTCGGCCTCCATCACGAAGCAGTCAACGAAGTCGGGGGAAGAGCAACCGCGCCGCGCCGCGGTAGCCGATCATCAGGTGCTCCTCCTCGGGCTCGTAGAGCTCACCGACGCTGACGGGACCGTGTACTGGAACAACGTCTCCTCGATGCCGTTCGGGAGCCCGGCCCTCGACGACGTGCTGGCTGGGCTGCGGTTCGCCCAGCAGCAGGACTACCCGGCCCGGGGCGCGGCCTGAGCCACTTCATCGCAGCACCGCGACGTCCCCGGGGTGGGGGCAGCGCGTGGGGCGCGACCGGCCCGGAAGCATCCTCAGGAACGCGGCGGCATCGCCGTCTCGATCAAATCGCCGGCAACCCGGACCTCGATGCCCTCACCGTGGAAGGCGAGATGGTCACCGATGAGCCTCACCCCGTCGTAGGGCTCCGGGTAGTACCACGCGCCGTCTCGAACTCCCCCGACGTCGAGGTAGGACGCCTCTCCCTTGTACGGACAGTAAGCATGGGTCGCCGAGACCTCCAGCAACTCTTCGACCACATCACCCCGGGGCAGGTAGAAGCGGTTAGGCAGGTGCCCCTCGGAGAGCACCAGCGCCCTGCTGGTCTCCGCGACCACCTCGCCGCCCACACTGACCTCCACCGGGCGCGAGGTGCGGCGTACGTCGATCCGCGTGTAGGGGTCTCGCGGATGTCCCCCGGTCTCCTCGTCCTCGTCGAACCACGCATCCATGGCGTCCCAGTAGAAGGCGACATAGCCTGCCAGCCAGGACACCTCGGGCAGAGGCTCAAGGTAGCCCCAGACGGCGTCCGGCGCCCCACACCCACCAGCCTCGACATCCCAGTACGACGCGTCGCCCTTGAACGGGCAGTGCGTCGTGTGCTCGGTCAGGGTCAGCATCGCGAGGACATCCTCACGCGGCACATAGAGCACCACCATCAGGTTGCTCTCGTGCAGCAACATCGCGCGCACCGAGTCCAGTACCAGTTCACCGCCGAGGAAGGCACGGAAACGACGCGGGAACGGGCCGAAGTACAGCCGGTGCCGCGGCCCCTCGAGGATATAGTTCACCATGGTCGGTCCGGTGCTGGACAGCGGCCGGTCAGGGCCAAGCGTCAAGGACATGTCGCCATTGTTGCTCGCCGCCTCCACGAGGAACCCCCAAAGCGGCTGCTCAAGCCGCTCTCACGAACGAGCCCGCGGTCGCTGACTGGTGGAAGGCGGCCATTCGATCCTCGCCCACGCGGATGGAACCAGCCCGCTCTTCACCGGCGATTGCGAAGGACCTGAGGTCGCCCCCGTACCTCAACATCGCCCGCACCACGTCCCAGAGGTGGACGCGGGCGCTTTCGGCGGGCCTAGTTGAGGCCTAGTTGGGGTTCGCTGGGCTGGCCCTTCTGAGCTTCTTGAGGACAAGGACGGCTCCCACGCCCAGGGACACCGCAACCCCCGACCACCACATTCCGCTATCCACCGATGCCATGGCTCCTGGTACCCCCGTTGTCTGATTTCAAATATCGCCAAGCGGTGGGCCCGAAGCGATGCCCTGTCACTCCTTGCTTGAGCCCCGCAGCCTCGACGTGACCGAAGCACTCTTCACGACCGAGACCCCCCGTTGGTGCACAAACTCTGAGCAGACCCGCATGGGACGAGGGAGACCGTCCGCGCCACTGTCTGCGGGGACCTACACGCGGACGGTCGCTTCAATTGATACCCACCAGCATGCCGTAAACCAAGGGTGCGAGACGCAGCTTCAGGAGAGATCGAGATGCCGCTTCGACCTCCGCGCACGCGGCTGAGAATGAACATCACCAGGGCAACGATGGCCAAGACGACGAGGATGGTCCGCACGATTCCACCTCCGGCGAGTCGGGCACAGAGCCGAGTGGGGTCGATCGACGGCGGCCATCACGACCCAACGCGGGGCTCGAGCCGCGATGGCGCAGCGAGTCCTGCCGGGTGGGAGTGTTCAGTCCCCAGCCGCGCAGTCCCCTTCCGAACGGACAGCGGCGAGAAGGGCCAGGTAGTCCGTTGCGCACGGGCCGCAGGTCGCGAGGTGGATGGTGATGCCTGGCATCGAGTCCTCGGGATCACCACCGCTCGCAGCTATCTGTGCGTAGGCGTGGATCAGCTCGAAGGTCTCGGCGCAGCCGGCATCACGTGGATCCGTGGCGAGCAGTAACTGCAGGGCATCCCAGGCGCTCACAACTCTCCTCGCCTACCAGGCTCGTCCCGGGCCTTGATGGTGGTGGTCATGTACCCGTGAGTGGCCAGGTTCGCGCGCAACTTACCTCGAGCGTCGAACAGGCTCTTGTAGATCGCGTTGCGGTTAGAGCCCAGCTCTGCGGCCAAGACGTCCAGGGGCATTGCCTCAACCACGATCGCCACGAAGATCCGGCGCTGGTGCGGGGTCAGATCCTCCTCGACTGCCCGGCGTACGGCCATGACGAGCTCCCTGGAACCTACGACGTCCTCGGGGTCGGTTCCCAGGCGCCCAGGTAGCCGATCCCAGGAACCCTCAGACAACTGCACGCCCTCTCGCCGCCACGCATGTCGCGCGAACTTGCTCGAGACCTCGTAGATAACGAACTTGAAGGCCCAGGTCGTGAACTTGCTGTCCCCGCGGAACTCCCCCACCTTGCGCACAATCGACAAGCACGCGTCCGCGGCCGCCTGGTGCGCGAGGTCCTCGAGCTCGACCCCGACAATCCCATTCATCCCCGCTCTCCGGGCCGCCTCCCCACGCGCAATCCGAAGCAGCAAAGCGTGAAGACGTTCCATCGCCGTCTCGCGCTCGGCGCCCTGACAGGTCAGCCCTGCGACCCAGGCAGCAGAAGCCTCGTCCAACCCTGCAGGCGGCCCACCCCGCCGGAGGTCGTCACGGCCGTGGTCCACAGCGGCGAGTCTAGTCACCCGACACCACGCAGTCCCGGTAGGTCAGGCCCCGAAACAGGCCCGGATGCGCATCCCCGCCGAAGCAAGCCCCACCGAGCGTCCAGAAAAGGCGAGGCTCCCGAGAAATACACCGATTGACCGGTAAGAACCCTCGGGCACCGGCAACGAATCCCCTACAAGGCTGCGCTACTTCGTGGCCCACCAGGAGGCGACATGTCCAGCATGATGCACAATCCCCTGACCTATGTGGTCCTCATGGCGCTGCTGATCGTGCTCACACTGATGCCGCTGGTGATCATCCGCTCCCGTGCCGCACGCGAGAAGAAGGGCGGCGCCCTGCGCGATGACAGACACCTCGGTTGAGCACTTGGAGCTGAGCAGCCCCGTCGTCACGAACGCTCACAGGCGATTCAGGCTGCTTGCTCGGCCTATCCCGCAGATGTGAGGGGGCTCCGGTGTGTGTTCTCTAGGCGTCCGGCTCTGGCGGCCAATCGCCGCGCAGCAGCAGTCCATGTTCGCGCCGCTGGCTGCGGAGGGCCGTGGGACTTCTCCTGGTCGGGCTCTCCAGGCGCAAACAGAGACCCGGGTTCGCCGTCTACAGTGCGGCACAAGAACACAGGGAGGCGCTCGAATGAGCAGCACCAACCACCGAACACCCGATCAGAGACAGGCCGATACCGGTCGGCACCGGGTCCTGGAACACAAGGACTACCACGAACCGTCGCTATTCGCGCCGGAGAACCTGCTGCGCGAAGCCCGACGTCAGAAGGTGCTGCCTGACGTCCCGGTCCCCGAGATCGCGCTGCTCGACCCTGACGGCGACATCGTCCGCCACCTGATCTCGACCGGCACCGGCCGACGTCACCCCGGCTGGGCCTGCTACCACACCGATATGTGGGTCACCGACCTGGACGGCATCGAGATCGGCGTCGTCGGAATGGCTGTCGGGGCACCCTTCGCAGTGCTCGTCGCCGAACAGCTTGCCGCCTCCGGAGCACGTCTGGTCATCAGCATCACCTCAGCGGGCCTGATCACCCCCGCCCACAAGCCGCCCTACTTCGTCCTCATCGACCGTGCCCTGCGCGACGAAGGCACCAGCGGCCACAACCTGCCACCCGCTACCTGGAGTGAGCTCCCCGAACGAGTCGCGACCCAGCTCAACGACGCATACGACGGACTGTCCGAGCCCGTGCATCGGGGTTCCTCGTGGACGACCGACGCGCCGTACCGGGAGACCGCCCCAGCCGTGGCGGCCGCACAAGAGGCCGGCATCGCGTGTGTCGAGATGGAAGCCGCCGCCCTGTACGCCTACGCAGCAGCACGCACCCGCAAGGTGGTGTGCATCGCACACATCACGAACACGATGGCCACCACTGGCGAGGACTTCGAGAAGGGCGAAGCCAACGGCGTCCCTGCCGCGCTCGCAGTCGCCCACGCCACCGCCACCGCGCTCACCAGGGAAGATCAGCCCAAAAGTCGGACCAAATGAGTCGCCACATCCGCTAGCGGATGGTCATGCCGAGGGCCGAACCCACCGTCAGATAAGAAGTGGAACCCGTGGTGTCAAAGTCGCCCAGCGGCAGTCCCGGCCAGGGCGATGGCTGTTCGTTCGGGGGTGTGGCGATGCCTCAAAGCAAAGTACTCATCGGCTAGCCACGGCCCATTGTGCTCAACGGACATTGGAACCGTGAACGACATATCACCGCCTGAGGGCGCGCCCATCAGGCGACCGGATCGGCCGACGAGCGGTGGTGCAGAGTTGAGTCCAG
>JBKJON010000105.1:0-2577 GCA_046595715.1 Marmoricola sp. | reverse complement strand
AGGGCGTCTACGCCATCGGTGACGTGACCGGCAAGCTGATGCTCGCGCACACCGCCGAAGCCATGGGCATCGTCACCGCCGAGACCATCGCGGACCACGACACCATCGAGATCGACTTCGACATGATCCCGCGGGCGACGTACTGCCAGCCCCAGATCGCGTCGTTCGGCTACTCGGAGGCCCAGGCCAAGGAGAAGGGGTACGACGTCAAGGTCGCCAAGTTCCCGTTCTCGGCCAACGGGAAGGCCAAGGGCCTCGGCGACACGAACGGCTTCGTGAAGATCATCGCCGACGCGAAGTACAACGAGATCATCGGCGCCCACCTCATCGGCCCCGACGTGACCGAGCTCCTCCCGGTCCTCACCCTGGCCCAGAAGTGGGACCTCACCGCCGACGAGGTCGCCCGCAACATCTTCGCCCACCCGACGCTGTCCGAGGCCGTCAAGGAGGCCGTCGAAGGGCTCGCCGGGCACATGATCCACATGTGAGCGGGGCCGCGTGCTCGGTCGCGGACCTGCACCACATGTTCGAACGCTTCAACCACTGGCCGGGATCCCGACGCATCCCGTTGTCCTGCACCCGATGGACGGCCGTTCGCAGTCGGTGGGGGGCGCCGGCTCCCGCTACCTGTTCTGACGCCAGGGCCCGCCCGTCCCCGAGCTGCGCTCGAGATCCGTGGCGCGGGGCGAGCTGCTCGCGGCCACCGACTTCGGCTGGCACGAGCAGCGAGTGTTCGGGGAGCTCGACGGGCACGTCAAGTACGGCCGGTTCCTTCGCGAGGGCGAGACTCCCGGCGACGCGGTGTTCCGCGAGAAGCAGTGCGAGGACCGGGTGCGGGAGCTCACGGGCTACCGGTGCGGTCGCCTGGCCTGGGCCGACCTCGCCATGCCTGCCGTCTCGGCCGCCCCGGTTCTGCCACCTGCGCGCCCGCCCCGCCTGACACGTCGTACGAGCGACGGCTGTCCACGGCAGGCTGTCTCTCCACACCGCGCACGTTGTGTGTGGACAGGCAGTTCGACTCTTCGCCTAAAGAACCAGCCGCCCGGAAATGGGCCGGATGCGAGCCAAGATGACGGCTCGATGACGGCTCGATGACGACCGGATGACCCCCTCGTGACATCGGGGGCTGATCTCAAGGAAGTTCCAATGTCGGCTGATGAACCTGAGTCCCGGGGGTAGCGACGGCGTTACCCGGGAAGGAAAGCCATGCGAAAGGCACTACTGGGGGCCGTCTTGTTGGCAGTCCTCCTGTCCGGGCGCGTCGTAGCGACGTCGCTGCCGAACCAGGGGGCGGCCGCGGCTGCGGCCGTCACCGCCGGGCAGCAGCGCACCTACTACATCGCCGCAGAGGAGGTGCTCTGGGACTATGCACCCCACGACCGCAACGACATCGCGGGGCGGTCGTGGAAGGCCGAGGAGCAGGTCTTCGTCCAGAACGGTCCGACCAGGATCGGGCACGTCTACCGCAAGTCCCTCTACCGGGCCTACACGGACGCGACGTTCAGGACGCGGGTAGCCGCACCCACGACCTGCCCGGCCGGGGTCAAGCCGTGCGACGACACGCTCGGCATGATGGGGCCGGTGATCCGCGCCGTGGTCGGTGACACGGTCAAGGTGGTGTTCAAGAACAACACCTCTGCTCCCGCGTCCATCCACCCCCACGGCGTCCTCTACAACAAGGCCGGTGAGGGAGCGCCGTACGACGACGGCACGAGCGGTGCGGACAAGGCCGACGACGCGGTGGCTCCGGGCGACAGCTACACCTACAACTGGAAGGTGCCGGAGCGTGCCGGCCCGGGGCCCATGGACGGCTCCTCGGTGATGTGGATGTATCACTCGCACACCGACGAGATCGCCGACACCAACGCCGGACTGATCGGCCCGATGGTGATCACCGCGCGGGCGAAGGCGGATCTCGCGTCCGCGACCCCTGCCGACGTGGACCGGGAGATCTTCTCCTACTACACGGTGGACAACGAGAACGCGAGCCTGCACCTGGACCGTAACCTCGCAGAGCTGGCGCAGTCACCGAACAAGGTGCCCACCAGTGACGTGGAGGCGTTCGAGGAGAGCAACCTGATGCACTCGATCAACGGGTACGTCTTCGGCAGCCTGCCACTCGAGACGATGACGATGCGGAAGGGCGAGCGTGTGCGCTGGTATCTGATGGGTATGGGCACCGAGGTTGATCTGCACACCCCGCACTGGCACGGTAACACCGTCGTCGCCATGGGCATGCGGACCGACGTCGTGAACCTGTTGCCCGCGAGCATGGTCGTCGCCGACATGGTGCCCGACGACGTCGGCACCTGGCTCTTCCACTGCCACGTCAACGATCACATCAGCGCCGGGATGCTCGCGCGCTACCGCGTCACCGGGTAGCCCGGCCGCTCGAACCTCTCCCGACACCGCGGCCCCCAGCCCAGCGCCGATTCGTACTTTCGGTGCAAGACTGGGGGCATCGGCGAGCACGCCGGGCGGAGGTGAGCCGTGATCAGGTCGCGGGCACAGCGGCGCACCGTCAGCGCCCCACTCGAGTCGATACCACTCGAGTCGATACCGCTCGAGTCGACACCG
>JBKJON010000011.1:0-3747 GCA_046595715.1 Marmoricola sp. | reverse complement strand
GCTGCCGCGCCGCGCGGTCATCCCTGCATCTCCAGGTGTTCCATGCGGGCCTCGCCGATGATCAGGGTGACCTGGTCACCCTTGTGCAGCGTGGACTCGGCGTTGGCCATCAGGAAGAAGTACGTGCCGCCCAGATGCAGCTCGGAGCCGTGGTGGTGCGGCGGGGTCGACATCACCAGGGTCTTGCCGCTGGCCTCGGCGACGAGGGCGGGCGACAGGTCCGGGTCGTGAACCAGCGACGCCGCCTTGTCGGGGTCGACGACCTGGTAGCGCAGCTCGACGAGTCCGCCCGCCGCGGTGACCGCCAGCAGGTCGATGTCGATGCCGTAGCGCGCCGCCATCCCGTCGGCACTGACCAGCGAGGCGCCGTGGCGGACGTCGGAGGCCAGGTGCTGCCGCCAGGCCTGCACGCCGCCACCGACCGCGACCAGGCTCAGGACCGCGATCAGGGCGACGAACCGACGCCGGCCACGCCGGCCACGCGGGCCACGCCGGCCGGCGGAAACTGGAGGTGGGGCAGGGGCCTCGGGGGCCAGGGTCTCAGTGGTCATGGTGTGTCCTCAGTCCGAGTGGAGCGCGGGACGAGTAGCTGGTGAGCCGGCCCGTCCCGCGGTGGGTCAGGGCAGGTCGAACGCGTCGATGTCGCTGTTGTTGTTCGTCAGGCCCTTGCCGGTGCCGTCGAAGTAGACCGACCACTGCCCGGCGTTGTAGGCGACCACGTCCTCGTCCTGCACAATCCCCAACCCTGGCAACGCGGTGGTCGTCGGGCTGAAGGAGAGGTAGAAGTGCGTGGCGTCGATGAACTTCAGCCCGTCGACGTCGGAGTTCGGCATCGAGTACGGCGCCTGCGAGGCGTCGACCACCCTTATGGAGCTCCCGGTGACACCCGTGCCGTCGTACCGGTAGATGTCGTTGCTCGCTCCAGCGGGCAGACCCACTCCGGTGGGCCGAGCAGTGCCGTTCACCGAGTAGTAGAGCGTGCCGCCGGCGACGCTGACCGCGTCGACGTCGACTCCGGAGCCGCCCAGCCCGTTGGTGGACCCGTCGAAGACCATCGTGTAGGCCCCGGTCGCGGGGTTGTACGAGACGACGTCCTCGTCGGCCACGGCCCGCCCGCCCACGTTGGTGTTCGAGCTGAAGGACAGGTAGACGTGCGTGGCGTCGACCACCGCGTAGCCGTCCACGTTCGCCGGGCCCGAGTAGACCGTCCCAGCTGCCATGGCTGCCCCATCCCACCGGTAGACGTTGTTGGCGTTCCGTCCTCCGGTGATGCTGGCCACGGTGGAGAAGGACAGGGGCGCCGTCACCGAGACGGTGACGTTCGTGGTCGCCCCCCAGTTGCCGGCCGCGTCCTTGGTCCGGACCTTGCCCGTGACGGTGCCCTCAGGGAGCACCGAGGTGTCGAACGTCCCCGTTACGGTCGCCGTCACCGTCCCCGAGCCGCTGGCCGTCATCGCCGTGCCCTTGCCGACGCCGGGGTCGGTGCCGAAGAAGAACTCTCCGGCGGCGATCGAGGAGAGGGCGTCGGTGCCGGTGGCGGTGAGGGTCACCGTCCTCGCGCCCTGGGTGGGCGACGGGCTGGCTGTTGCGTTGGTCGTGGTGGGCCCGACCTTGTCGACGACCAGGATGGTCGTCGCGAGGGCTCCCCAGTTGCCGGCCGCGTCCTTGGCCCGCACCGAGATGGTGTGGGGGCCGTTGCTCAGGGCTCGGACGGTGGTCAGCGGGATGTCCGCGTAGCCACCCTCCACCGGGTCGCTGAACGAGCCGTCGACGGCCCGCAGGGGGACGCCCGTGCCGGGGGCAGTGACGTTGTCGATGAACATCTCGGCACCGCCGATGGGGCTCTGGACCCCGCCCGTCAGCGGGTCGCTGAGCTGCGTGGCGTTGAGACGGATCGAGCTGGTGCCGTTGCTGTACGGCAGATTGCCGTTGCTCGGGTTGGGGCTCACCGCCAGGGCGTCGCCGTCAGTGACCACGGGACCGGTCGTGTCGACCGCGAGGGTCGCGTTCACAGCGGCTCCCCAGTTGCCTTGGGCGTCCTTGGTGTGGATGTAGACGGGGTGTCCCCCCTCTGAGAGCCCGTTGATCACGGCCTGCGGGATGGTGCCGTCCACGCTGGCCACCGGAGCCTGCTGGGACACGATCATCGAGACGCCCGCGCCGTCGGCACCGAGGGTGTCGATGAAGTACTCGGCCGCGAGGATGTTGGAGTTCCCGGAGGCGGAGTCGTTACCGGTGGCGCTGACCTGGACCGCGCCGCCGTCGTGCTTGACCAGCCGCGGGGACAGTGTCGGGCCCGACGTGGTCGGCCCGCCGACATCGGCGCCGGTGACCAGGACCGAGCTGAGCGGTCCCCAGTTGCCTGCCGCGTCCTGGCTGCGGACATAGAGCACGTGCTCCCCGCTCGGGACGCTGACCGTCGCGGTCGCGTCCTCCGTGGCCGAGCCCCCGGCGGTCATGGAGACGCCTGTGCCGCTGACGTTGTCGAGGTAGTACTCGACCGCGGAGATGGTGCTTCCCCCGCGCAAGCTGTCGTCGACGTGGGCCGTCAGGGTCCCGTTGAGGAACGCGACCTTGCTGGTGACCGGACCGGTGACGTCGCCCGTGGTGCCGGAGGCGGGCACCTTGACGGTCGTGAGCATGCCGCCCACGCCTGCCGCCATGCGGTTGTTCAACCCCAGGCTCGCGTCGTAGACGCTCAGATGGGTGTCCTGGGCCGCAGCACCCGGCACCGTGACCAGGGCGTCCGCGGACTCGCCGGGGCCGAAGGTCTGCGCCACGTAGGTGCGGGGGAAGTCCAGCTTGCTGCCGTCCATCCCGACGATCTTCTGCGAGGCGCCGAGGACTCCCATCGAGTGGTAGTTGACACCGGCGTTCACGTAGCGCAGGAGGACGGTGTGCCCGCCGGCACTGGTGATCGCGGTGGTGTCCGGATAGGCCTTGCCGTTGATGAGTGAGTGTCGGGGGACGTACTTGCGCATGTCGAAGGCCGCCGGGTCTGGCGACCTGTTCAGCGCCGGGTCGATCTCGCTGAGCACGAGCACCGCCTCGTCGTCGTACGCGGATTCGGCGTCATAGGCCTGTCCGCCGGCGGCAGGACGGACCACCAGAGCCCCGTGCAGGCCCATCGCGGTCTGGTACTGCGTACCGGTCCCCGAACCCGTGCTGAGCACGGGGCCGGCTTCGTAGATGAACGTGCCTGGATGCGAGGGGGTGAACGTGTACTCCGTCGTCCCCGTGGTGGCGTCTGCCCCGGCGCGGTCCAGCGGCATCTGCTGCCCCTGGAACAGCATGGCGGTCTTGGCGCCGAGCGTGTTGTGCAGCGTCACGTGCACCGTGTCGCCCTGGGTCACCTCGATCGTGGGGCCGCCGGGGGCGGTGACGGCGCTGTTGGACAGGGAGTACCCCCACACCGGAATGGCCCCGCTGGTGCCGGGCAGCGTGGTGCTGCCCTGGACCGCCCACAGCTCGACATCCTGCGTCGCGGCCTGGGCCGGCGCTGTGGGCAGGATCAGGAACGCTGCGGATGCCACCGAGACGGCGACCGTCGTGCGGACCGGCTTCTGGAGCTTCTTGCGTCGAGACATGGTCTTCCCGCCTCTCACTGGTTCTGGCAGTTGTAGTGGCCGGGGGGATCGATCCGCATGTAGGTGATCGGACCGGTCATGGTGGCGCCCCAGGAGGTGATCTGGAAGAGCGCGTGGTTGTGGCTGATGATGTAGTACTCACCGCACTGGTTCAGGGTGG
>JBKJON010000475.1:0-4739 GCA_046595715.1 Marmoricola sp. | reverse complement strand
CAGGTGCTCGGCTACTCCCCGCTCGAAGCCGCCTTCGCCTACCTTCCGCTGGTCGCCGGGCTCATCGTCGCCGCCGGAGCTGGCTCACCACTCGTGCCGCGCCTGGGTGTGCGCCCGGTCCTGGCCGCCGGCATGGCGAGCTGCGCCGCGGGACTGACGCTGCTGGCCCTGCTCGGGATGTCCACGGGCCGCCACGCGTTCCTGCTCACGCTGGCTCCTGGACTGGTCGTGTGCGGTCTCGGGCTCGGCCTAGCGTTCGTATCGCTGACCATCACCGCGATTCCCGGCGGCCAGGGGGCCGGCGACGAAGGGGTGGCCAGCGGGCTCTACAACACCGCACTGCAAGTAGGTGGTGCCATCGGGATCGCCGTCCTTGCCGCGGTCAGCGCGAGCCGGGCCGACCAGTTGCAGGCGGCTGGACGAACAGCAGCCGAGGCGGTCACCGGCGCTCGCTCGCTCGCTCTCCTCGTCGCGGCCGCAATGATGCTGGCCGGTGTCGGGTTGGCCTGGATGTTGCCACCCGAAGCGGGGCGTGGCAGCACCCGCGAGGCGCAATAATGGGGAACATGCCTCCCGGACTTCGCGAGCTCAAGAAGCAACGGACGCGGTCTGCCATCCAGTCGGCCGCTCTCGATCTCATCGACCAACAGGGCTACGACGCCACGACCTGCGAGCAGATCGCCACCGCTGCCGAGGTCTCCCCGGCCACCTTCTTCCGGTACTTCCCGACCAAGGAGGACGTCGTCCTCACCGACGACTACGACCCGATGATCACCTACGCGATCTCCACACGACCGGACGCGGAAAGCCCCCTGCAGGCGGCACGACGCGGACTCGCCCACGTGCTGGGAGACCTGGACGATGACGAGATGACGATCATCCGAGCACGGACGGCACTGCTGCTATCGGTGCCCGCGCTGCGCAGCCGACTCCAGGAGCAGATGAGCTCGACGCGATTCGCGTTCGCCACCGCCTTCGCGCCTCGATTGGGCAAGGACCCCACCCACATTGAGGTCCAAGTGCTAGCGGCCGCGTGCGCGGCTGCCCTCTCGATCGCCATCGAAACCTGGGCCAACAGCCAGCGCGAACTCACCCGAACCGTGGACGAGGCACTCGCCGCCCTCGAAGCATTCTGAACGTCCAGGCGCCCTTCACAGCCCCACTGCTCGCGACGGCGGACCTCAACGCGCGGCCGGTCCCGCTGTTGCTTCACGGTGAGCCCCGCTCAGGGCGGCTACCTGCTCATGGCAGGCGACATCTTCGTGCTCATGGCTGGGGCAGGTGGGCCGCACCAGCCCATCAGACCCAAGGTTTCTCCAAGGCAGCGGCGACACTCTGATCCCACTAAAGCCGAGGGGGATGCCGTGGCTGACAACGGTCGAGCATGGATGCGTAAGGCGGCAGTCACCGGGGTGACCGTCGTCCTGGTGGCTGGGTGCGGCACCACTACAGGGGCCGGCCACACCACCCAAGACCAGGCGCTGCCTGCCCCGTCGGTTCTCGACGCAACACAGCGGCCGATCACTGCCGACTTGAGGGCATGCGCTGGTGCTGAGGCGATTCTGGGGCACCTCACGAGCGAAACTGCTCAGTGGTCGCCCAACCTGAACCCTTTTGACAAGACCATCTCGAAGCGGCTGGCATCGCGAGCCCGCGATCTGGCCGCCCAGGCCCAGCAGGCTGAGGATCCAGGCGTCAGATCGGCGGTCCGGGCGAGCGCTGGATCGTTCTCCAGCGTGTCGGTGGCCATGCGCTCTAGGAAGCGCGCGCGGGTTGACCAGGCGATAGCGGCCTCGCGGGTGACGTACAAGGACCTCAAGGGAGTCTGTCATCTCGATGAGAAATGAGCGCCTTCAGGCGTGGCCATCGTCGACCTGCACACGAAGCGCGAGGGAACGCATCACCTAGCTTGCAGAGACTTTGACGAGGAGGTCATACCCTCGCGTATGACACATCGCGCGACAGGCTACGGGCTACCGGCCGACGTCGACGTAGCCGCGATGAGATCGAACTCGAGGGTTACCTGTCGGCCGGCCATGCCTTTGACTCCAGTCACGCCGAAGGCATACCGATCGAGCTGGGCGACGGCGTGGATCGTGACGTCAGTCCCGGAGGTCGAGGCCCGGTCGACGGTGATCTCGGCGGATTGGGTGCTGCCGTGCGCGGTGACATCGCCGATCACTCGCCACTGGTCACCGTCCGCGCGTACTGCAGTGCTGCGGAACGAGATCTCCGGGTAGCGCCCGACGTCGAGCAGCGCCTTCGACTTGACGTGCTCGTCACGGCGCGTCTTGTCGGAGGTGAACGTCGCCGGGTCGACGCTCAGCCGCACCTGCGACGCGGAAATTGGTTCGGCGACCTCGATCGTGCCAGAGACGACGCCAAAGGTCGCGTGCACAGCGCCCAGCCCGAACATGTGCCGTCCGGAGTAACGGACGCTCGACCGAATCGGGTCGACCCGGTAACTGCCAGGACGTGGGAGTTGCACGACCTCGTCCGAACCGGTCCCAGTCATCCTGTAGGTCCTTTCGTCCTGCGCCCGAGAATTGGAACATACAACGACCGCAGCGCAGTCGGAAGAGCCCGCCTCGCACCTGTCCCTCGTCGAGGCTCTCGATCTTCGACTGCACCGCTTCACGTTGCAGGACGAGCGGCGTGCAGTGTCACTCTTCGTCGCCGACAAGTGTCTCGGGGGCGATGTCAGTTTGGCCTTGACCCCGAACGGTGGACACCCCACAGTCCATGGCCGAACCGGTCGACGAGCTGGTCGACATGGGGTACGTCGTCCGCCTGCCCGATCCCACCGACGGGCGAGCGAAGCTCATCGTGCTCACCAAGCGAGGGCGAGTCGCCGTGGCAGCCGGTCGCCAGACGAGCGAAGGCCTCGAAGGCCCTGGACCGGCTGCGCACCCGCGGGCTGCTGGACTCCGAGTGGGAAGGCCGGCTGCCTTTCGGGCTCTGTCAGCACCCCAGCTCGACGCCGGTTCAGCATCTGCACCGCGGCGCCCGGCACCGCGATGCTGTGGGGCGCGCCGGTCTTGGTCGTCGGTTGGCGGCGCAGCCCTGTTACGAATACCTGTCCGGTGGCCGCGTCTCGGCGGGGCTCGACCAGGGTGGCGGCCACGCGTACGCACGGGATGTCGGCGTCCAGGTCGACGTCGGTCCACTCCAAGGCCAGCGCCTCACTGCGCATCCCCGTGCCCAGCAGCAAAAGCACCACGTCGTGCAGGTCCGTCGTTCCTCGGGCGCCACCCAGCATCAGGCCACGCTCGTCGCGAGCAACTCCATCTCGATGGGATCGCGTCAGACCAAGCAGGGTGCGAGCTTGCTCGACCGAGAGGGCTTGGACTGTCCGCCTTCGCCGAGGTGGGCGCCGGACCTCGCGCATCGGGTTGGCCGTCAGAGCGTCGTGACGTACCGCCATCGCGAACATCTGGGCGAGCACGCTGCGGGCGACTACTCAACAGCGTGACCTCCCTGCCCTCGACGAGGATCCCCGCCCAGTTGACGAGCGAAGCGGGAACTATGCCGCTAAGCGGGCCGGCTGGCCAATCACTCTGGCCCTGACCCCGTTTGGTGGACACCTCACGGGGTCAGGGCCAAACCATGACACACCCGCTACTCCGGCCCGGGCGTCACGTCTGCGCGGATCACGGATGAGTGCGTCCCCGAGCGTCGTGCGCTGACGCTTACATCCGGCCACGGGGCTGGTAGCGGATGCGGAAGCAGAGGATGGTGGTGTCGCCAGCTCAGCGCCTGGCTTCGTAGTGAGCCAAGGTCACGCCGTCCGGGAAGGTTCTCGTCTCCACGAGGCGCAGCTGCACCCAGGTGTCCAGCGCGCTGAAGAACAGCGTACCGCCGCCGACCAGCACCGGGTGCGTGATGACCTGGTACTCGTCGATCAGGCCGGCGCGCATCGCCGCGCCCGCGAGGCCGGCGCCGCCGATTTCCATCGGGGCGCCGTCCTCGGCCTTCAGCCGGGCGATCTCGGCCACGGCCTCATCCTTGACCAGTCGCGCGTTCCCGCTGACCTCGTCGAGGGTCGCGGAGAACACCACCTTCGGCGTCTTCTGCCAGATGCGGGCGAACTCGACCTCCACGGGCGACGCGTCCGGCCGCTGGTCGGCGGTCGGCCAGTACGCGCTCATCAGTTCCCACAGCTTGCGGCCGTACAGCGAGACACCGATCTCGCGGGCTCGGTCGTTGAACCACCGGTGCAGCTCGGGACTGGGCACACCCCAGCCGATGTCGTCGCCGGGCGCGGCGATGTATCCGTCCAGGGTCGCGTTCATCGAGTAGATCAGTTTCCGCACGGTGTCACCCTCCCATCAGCCACGTCGGTCTCCTGCGTAACGACCGCGCCGACAACGGAAACTCATCGGTGCGCGATCTGCCCCTACAGCTGAGAGCGGTGCCGTCCCTCGCGGACGCAAAGACGATCAGTTCGGATCCCTACGGTGCGGCGTAGGCGGGGTGAGTGCGCGACCGACAGTGCGTTGATCGACACCGTACTTTCGCAACGACCGGATCTCGACACGAGCATGCGATCAGCAGCACAAGCGGACGTACACGGGGGATGGTTCACAGATGGACGAAAGTGAGAGGCAAGCCCTGCTAGCGCCCTAAGGCCCTCAACACAGCGAGCCCTGGACGCGCCCAACTGCCTCTCGGGCGCAAGTGGTGTTCATGGCCACAGCGTGTGCTCCGGCGCTGAGTGCACCCTGAGTACCACCTCGGCA
>JBKJON010000454.1:0-2812 GCA_046595715.1 Marmoricola sp. | reverse complement strand
CCCGCGGAGTCCTTCATGGTGACCAACCAACCGAGGACACGATCGGCGAAGCCCTGCATCTCCTCAGTCTCGATACGAGCGAGGAGCGCGTAGTCCTCGGCCGTACCGTCTTCCATCCGGGTGAAGCTCACGATGGCGCTCACCGCACACCTGCCTGGGCTGAGATGGGCTTGTGCTGCCCCAGCAGGACTCGTTGCCGGGCCATCAGGTCGTCGTAGTCCATGTAGACGTCCTGCAGGTGCCGTCCCCCGCTGGCGGGGTCGAAGGGCAGGCGTCCGTGCAGGACCCGGTGGCCGTGCACCGTGAGCAGGTCGCCGCTCGAGGTCTTGAAAGCCAGCTTGTAGCGGTCGCTGTCGATCAGTCGCCCGAGCTTGCGGTAGGCACGGTAGAACTCCTCCATCACCTCGAATGGAGTGTCCAAGGGCTGGGCGAGCTGGTTGGAGAACCGGAACGTGGCGACAGCTCCCTGCGCGTCGAGCTGGATCATCGGGGCTTGGGCATAGGTGTCCTCGGTGTCGCTGAACAGCTGGAAGGCAACCGGCACCCGGGAGAGCGTCTCGAAGGCGGCTGGGTCGTCGTGACGCAGGTCCGCCAAGATCCGCCACCCGTCGGTGACGGTGCTCTCTCCACCGGTGGCGTCGTTGCGCAGGAAGTGCAGGAGCTGCACGCTCGGTGGCCAGTGGTAGCTGGGCAGATCGGTGTGCGGCTTGAGCTCCATCGCGGTGTGGGCCACGTTGTAGCCGGTCGGGTCGTGACGAACGTTGTGGATCCGCTCGAAGGCCGTCTCCCGGACGTGTCCGATGGTCTCGGCGAAACGGGCGACCTCGCCGTCGCGCTGCGGTGTGCCTCGTACGAGCGCCACACCGTAGTCACGCACTGCTTCGAGGTAGGCCAGCTGCCCCGCCGCGGTGCCCACCACGTCGGCGTGGTCGAACGCCGGCACGTTGCTCAAGGTCGCGTCCCACAATCTCGGCTCGTGCGCCGGCCCCACTCGGCCGCGGTGGGAGTAGTCGTGGGTTGCCAGCCAACCCGCTGCGTAGGTCGAGCGGTGCCCGTCGTTCCAGGAGACCCGCAGGGCCTCTCCCTCGAACTCGGCTGTTGCCGGAGCGATGTCGTCACTGATGTCGGCGGTGAAGAGTCGACGCTCTCCGGACTGAACGACACGACATTCTGCGCACCAGCAGTTGTCTCGGAGCCAGACGTAGTGGAAGTTCGCCGAACCTGGCTTCAGGGGCAACGTCAGGTGATGCTCGGCAAGGACCACGTGGACGGGCGCGGAACCTTCGGGGTGATCGGTGATCGGGATGCTCATGGTGCCTGACACGGGGTCCTCCAAGCCGAAGGTGTGATGACTGGATCCAGTCTTGACCTGACGTCTGGGTTGCGTCAAAGCACATTTTTGCGCTCTATGAGGTGCAGAATGTGTGGCATGAAGCTCGCTCACGCCCCCGCTGGTGGCATCCCACCGCTCCTGGGTCTGCACGCCTACGAGGCCAGCGCCCGCCATCTCAGCTTCGTGTCCGCGGCCGCGGAGCTTCACCTGTCGCCATCGGCGATCAGTCAGCGGGTGCGCAACCTGGAGGCGCACCTCGGCGTCGACCTCTTCGAGAGAAGACCGCGCAGCCTGCGGCTGACCGAGGCGGGACAGGCCTACCTGCCCGCGGTCCGAGACATCTTCGAGGACCTCGCCGCCGCCACGAACGGCCTGTTCGGCACCGCGGCACACTCCAGCCTGACCATTCGGGTCCAGGTCTCCTACGCGCAGACCTGGCTGGCCAGCCGACTGGCCGCGTTCGCAGCGGCGTTCCCCCACATCGAGCTCCAGGTGGTCACCACCATCTGGGCCGACACACTCCTGTCGAGCGAGGTCGACCTCGAGATTCGACAAGGCAATGGGTCCTGGCCCGGCTACCGGTCCTCGAAGCTGCACGACGACCATGCGATCGCGGTCTACGGACCCGGCTACCTCGACCAGTACGGGCCGAGCATCGAGCGGGCCTCGTTCATGGACAAGCCACGTGTGCAGGTGTTGGGCTTCGACGACTTGTGGCGTCGCTTCTTCGACCACGGCGACGCCGAGGGCGAAGGCGCAGCAGCTACCTCACAGGCGTCCATCACCGTCGACACCTCGGTCGCCGCCATCGAGATCGTTGCCACGAGCAGCATGTGGTCGATCCTCCCCGAACGCTTCGCACGACAGAGCGTGAGAGACAACCGGATCTTTCAAGCCCCTGGCGCGCCGATCCTGATGCGGCAAGCCCACTACCTGCTGCGACCCGACAATGCGGAACCGCTCAGCGGTCAGGCGGTCGCCTTCTCCCGGTGGCTGCACGACCAGGTCGCCACCGACCCGGGCCTCGTCTGACCAAGGCGCCCTGGACGTCTACGTCGGAAGTCGTGTGGGGGATCGGTGCACACAGGAATCGAAGTCCAGGAGGCTCCATGACGTTCCACGAGGCGAGCACCCGTCTGGCTACCCTGCTGACCGTCCTTGCTGCATCGGCCGGACCCCTTTCCTGTTGTGCTGCCGGCGCAGCGAACCAGTGGAGCGCGAGCGGCAGCACATCGACATCTCCCACCTCGACGACGAGGGTGAGTCCTGGGTCCGCACCGACCGACCTCGCACCGACCGACCCCGTCGCTGCCGCCGCGTGGGAGGCGCTCCTGGCTCCGGCTTGCGCGAGCGCATCCAGACGCTCGGAGGCCACATCGGAGCAAGAAGCACCGGTGTCGGTGGATGGGTGGTCGAGGTGCGTCTCCCGGGTGGCTGACCCAGGCACCCTCCCAGTCGTGGAACCCCGGCAGGAGGTGC
>JBKJON010000425.1:0-5153 GCA_046595715.1 Marmoricola sp. | reverse complement strand
GCTCCGCACCCGGGATGGCGCGGGCCGTGGCCCGGCCTCCGGAGACGTGCACCATCTTGTCCGAGGAGCCGTGCACCACGGCTGCCGGGACGCGGAGCGCCGCCAGCGCACGTGATCGGTTGGGCTGGTTGAGGATCGCGACCATCTGGCGCAGCACGCCGTTGGCGGAGACCCCACGGTCGAAGGTCTCCTCCGCGCGGGCGCGGCCCTTCACCTCGTCGAGCGGGAAACCGGGAGAGCCGATCACCTGCCACATCTTGGCTGAGCTGGCGACGTAGGCCTCCCGGCCGGCGCCGCGGTTGGCGAGCAGCATCGGCAGCAACGAGGGGTGCTGCCAGCCCACGGTCTTCTTGCCCAGCGTGGACATGATTGAGATCAGCGACCGCACCCGGGACGGCCGGTCGATCGCCATGGTCTGCACGATCATCCCGCCCATCGACACCCCTGCGATGTGGGCGCTTTCCCAGCCGAGGTGATCCATCAGGCCGAACGCGTCCTGGGCCATGTCGCTGAGGGTGTAGGGGACGCGTCCACCCCGCCCGAGGAAGGCCCGCAGCAACTGGCGGCGGGTGACGCGACCCTCGACCCGGCTGGAGCGGCCGGTGTCGCGGTTGTCGAAGCGGACCACGTAGAAGCCGGCCTCGGCCAGCATCGTGCACAGCTCGGGGTCCCACCAGGTCATCGGGCCGCCGAGGCCCATCACCAGCAGGAGCGGATCCGACTCCGGGTCGCCGAAGGTCTGATAACACAGCTCGACGCCCGGTGAGACCGGCGCGAACAACTCTTGCGAGACTGGAACAGACATTGATGATCCTTAAATGACCAAAGACAAGAACAATGGGGAAATCCGGGCTCATGGCGGTGTCATAACGCTACCGTCAACAGGTGAACTCACCGCTCGGTTCCTTCCTGTTGCCCGCAGGATTCGACGGCCCCACCGGGGTCCGGGCGCTGTCGCGCGAGGCCAGCAGCCTGGTCGAGGGAGCGCGGCTGTTCCAGCGGTCCAGGGCTGACCGTCGCGCGCGCGCCCTGCTGCCCTACGCCGGCAGCCACCGCGTCCCCGCGCACGACCCGGTGCTGCTCGTGCCTGGCTTCATGGCCGGCGACACGACGCTCAGGGCGATGTCGGTCTTCCTTCGTCACCAGGGCTTCCGCACTTACCGCGCCCAGATCCACGTGAACGTGGGCTGCACCCGGCAGGCGGCCGACAAGCTCGAGCGTCGGGCGGAGTCCATCGCGATCAGGCGCAACCGCAAGGTCACGATCGTCGGGCACAGCCTCGGCGGCATGCTCGCCCGCGGCCTGGCCGCCCGTCGACCCGACCTGATCGAGGGGATCGTCAGCCTGGGCAGCCCGGTGCTCGCCCCGGGCGCCGTCCACCGGGTGCTCGCCTGGGACGCCCAGATGCTCTCCAGGCTCACCCGGGCCGGCTTCCGCGGGATGATGGGCGAGGACTGTTTCGGCGGGGAGTGTGCACGCCTGTCCTTCGAGGAGAGCCACGCGCCGATCGACGCCGGTCTCGCCTTCACCGCGATCTACAGCAAGCGCGACGGCATCGTCGACTGGCGTGCGTGCCTGGATCCCTCTGCCGACCAGGTCGAGGTGCGGACCAGCCACTGCGGCATGGCCGTGGACCCGATCGTGCTGGACCACGTGCTGGTCGCCCTGCGGGCGCAGCAGCTCAGGCGGGCCACCCAGGAGGAAGGTCCCGCCGACGCGGTGGGTTCGCTCCGCGCCGCTCACACGTGACCGCGGCCACCTCCATGGCGCCTCGCACCAGGCGTGCGACGTCGGCCTCGGCCAACGGGAGGCCCGGGCCCGACCGGCTGAGGGCATCGAGGTCCCAGAGCTGGGCCAGGGTGGCGGCCATGAAGGCGTCACCGGCGCCGACCGTGTCCACGACCTCGATCTGACGCGTACTGGCGTGGATCTCACCATTCGCGGTGAAGGCCGTCGCGCCGTCGGGCCCCCGCGTGAGGATCACGATTCTGGTCCGTTCGCCCTGCAGCAGGGTGCGCGCGACGTCCTCGGGGTCGGAGTCGGGCGCGAGCAGCTCCGCATCCTCGTCACTGAGCTTGACCAGCGAGCACCTCGCACCGAGCTCGACCACCTGGACGCGCACCCGGTCCCGGTCGTCGACGAAGGACTCGCGCAGGTTGGCGTCGTAGCTCACGAAGGTGTCCCGGGCGCAGGCCTGCTCGACCAGGTCGAGCACGCTCTCGCGGCCCGGTTCGAGCAACGTGCCGAGCGAACCGACGTGCAGCGCAAGGCAGGGGGGCAGCTCCTGGCGCGGCAGGCTCCACTCCAGGTCGAAGTCGTAGCGCGCGGCGCCGCTCGCGTCGAGGTGGGCGGTGGCCACCGACGTGCGGCCGCTGGTGGTCGGCAGGGCCACGATCTCCGACCCGCTGCCGGTGACGTGCTGGACGACCAGCCCCCCGCGCTCGTCGTGGCCGACCTGGCTGACCAGGGTGGTGGGCACGTCGAGCCGGGCCAGGCCCACGGCCACGTTCAGTGGCGAGCCCCCAGGGGTCTCGCTCGAGTCCCCGTCGTGGTCCACCACGACGTCGATGAGCGCCTCGCCGGCGACGATGATCACGGCCGCTCCTCAGTGCTCGTAGTCGATGTCGGCGTACGCCTTGAGCTTGCTCAGCTTGTGCTCGGAGTGGATCGATCGGATGGTGCCGCTGCGCGAGCGCATCACCAGGGAGTGGGTGGAGGCGCCGCCCGCCTTGTAGCGGACCCCCTGCATCAGCTCGCCGTCGGTGATGCCCGTGGCCACGAAGAAGCAGTCGTCCCCGGAGACCAGGTCCTCGGTGTAGAGGACGCGGTCGAGGTCGTGGCCCGCGTCGATCGCGCGCTGCTTCTCCGCGTCGTCGACCGGCCAGAGCCGGCCCTGGATCACGCCGTCGAGGCACTTCATCGCGCAGGCGGAGATGATCCCCTCCGGGGTGCCGCCGATGCCCAGCAGAAGGTCGATGCCGGTGCCCTCCCTGGCGGCCATGATCGCGCCGGCGACGTCTCCGTCGGTGATGAACTTGATGCGCGCTCCCGCCGCCCGGATCTCCTCGGCCAGGGAGTCGTGGCGTGGACGGTCGAGCAGGACCACCGTCACGTCCTCGGGCTTGCTGCCCTTGGCCTTGGCGACCTGGTGGATGTTCTCCGCGACCGGGTAGCGGATGTCGACCACGTCGGCGGCCTCGGGGCCGGTCACCAGCTTCTCCATGTAGAACACGGCCGAGGGGTCGTACATCGAGCCCCGCGGGGAGACTGCGAGCACCGCGATGGCATTGGCCATCCCCTTGGCGGCCAGGGTCGTGCCGTCGATGGGGTCCACGGCCACGTCACACTCGGGCCCCTCGCCGTCACCGACCTCCTCGCCGTTGAACAACATCGGGGCGTTGTCCTTCTCGCCCTCGCCGATCACGACCGTGCCGCGCATGCCGACGGTCGAGATCAGGGTGCGCATGGCGTTGACGGCGACCCCGTCGGCGCCGTTCTTGTCGCCCTTGCCGACCCACCGGCCCGCGGCCATGGCGGCAGCCTCGGTGACACGCACCAGCTCGAGAGCCAGGTTGCGGTCGGGGTAGGTGGGGGCGACGGTGAGCGAGTCGGGGATGTGGCTCTCAGACATGGCAGTGATCGTAGCCTTCCCCGAGGTTGGCAGGATGGGCTCATGACCGAGTCGGAGCAGCCTGCACGCAGCGGTGGTACGCCGGGACGCTACTCGCGCTCGTCCGGCGGCCTCGTGGGCGCCATGATCGTGACGGTGCTCGCCGTCCTGGCCTTCGTGGCCTTCCGCGCGGTGACGACCGACAATCAGCCGACGCCGGTCCGCACCGTGGACTACGCCAAGTCGGTGGAGCTGGCGCGGGCCGACAAGCTGCTCTCGATCGTGGCTCCCGGAGCCCTGCCGGCCGGTTGGAAGGCGACCAGCGTGGGGTACACGAACGGTGCCTCGCCGACCTGGCACCTGGGTTTCCTCACCGGCAAGGACAACTACGTCGGGATCGAGGAGTCGCGCTCGAGCATCGAGGACCTCGCCCAGGAGCACGTCGACGCGAACGCCGAGCGGGGCAAGGACGTCACCATCGACGGTGAGACCTGGCAGACCTGGACCGATGCCGGCGGCGACTACGCCGTGGCTCGTTCCCTCGAGTCCGGGGGCACCTCGACGGAGTCCTGGCTGGTGGTCGGGACGGCGCCCGAGAAGGAGATCCGCGACTTCGCCGCCACCCTCGAGTTCGGATCCCCGCCGCCTGCAGGGTGACCCCCCGACCGAGCCGCAGGTCAGCCCTCGTCGGCACCCAGCGCGTCGTCGAGGCGGGCGCGCGCTCCCTCGAGCGCACGCTGACACACCTTCGCCAGCTCCTCGCCCTGCTCCCACAGCCCCAGTGACTCGGCCAGGCTGGTGCCACCCTGCTCGAGCGTGCGCACCACCTCGATGAGCTGGTCGCGAGCCTCCTCGTAGGAGAGCTCGGCGGTGTCGGTCTGCTGCTCAGTCACGGTCGTCCTCTTCGTCGCTGGCCTCGGACATCAGGTCGATCCGGTCGACCGACGTGGTGGTGGCTCCGATGCGGCCGTCGGCCACCCGGATGTGGAGGTCATGTCCCGGTTCGAGGGTGGCCACGCTGGAGAGAGCATGGCCGTCCGCGTCGGAGAGGACCGCATAGCCACGCCGCAGGGTCGCCAGCGGGGAGAGCGCCCGGATGCGCGCGATCTGGTGCACGAGGTCGTCCTCGCCGCGGTCGATCCGGTGCCGGAACGTGCGCCGTGCGCGCTCGCGGTAGCCCTCCACCTCCAGCAGACGCTCGACCAACCCGCTGCGGGGGTCGGCCAGCGCCGGTCGGGAGCGGAGCGCCGCCAGCTGGTGCAGCTCGCGGTCGACCAGGCTGCGGATGCTCCGGCGTCCCCGCTCGCGCATCACCAGCACCCGCTGCGCCTCCTCGGCCACGTCGGGGACCACGCGTTTCGCGGCGTCGGTGGGTGTCGAGGCCCGGACGTCACTGACCAGGTCGAGGATCGGGGAGTCGGGCTCGTGCCCGATCGCCGAGACGACCGGGGTGGTGGCCAGGAAGACCGCCCGGATCAGGGCCTCGTCGGAGAACGGCAGCAGGTCCTCCACCGATCCGCCGCCACGGGCGATGACGATCACG
>JBKJON010000409.1:0-2714 GCA_046595715.1 Marmoricola sp. | reverse complement strand
TCACACGCTCGGTGGAGGCCGCCCGCGGAGAAGCGATGCCGACCCGGATGGCGATCGTCGCGATGGGCCGCTACGGCGGTTGGGAGCTCGGCTACGGCAGCGACGCCGACGTGATGTTCGTGCACGAGCCGCTGCCCGGCGCCGACGCCCAGCTCGCCGCCTCCATGGCGCAGGCGGTGGCCAACGACGTGACCAACCTGCTGAGCCAGCACGGCCGTGACCCCGCGCTCGACGTCGACACCACGCTGCGCCCGGAGGGGCGGCAGGGGCCGCTCGTGCGCACGCTCGGCTCCTACGCCGCCTACTACGGCAAGTGGTCGGCGGTCTGGGAGGCCCAGGCGTTGTTGCGGGCCGCGCCGATCGTGGGGGACCCGGACCTGTGCGCCCGGTTCAAGGACCTGATCGACCCGCTGCGCTTCCCGGTGGAGGGGCTCACCCGGGACGACGTGGTGGAGGTACGCCGCATCAAGGCGCGGGTGGACTCCGAGCGGCTCCCACGTGGTGCCGACCCGGCGACGAACTTCAAGCTCGGGGGCGGCGGGCTCTCGGACGTGGAGTGGACCGTGCAGCTTCTCCAGATGGAGCACGCCGGTCGGATCCCCGAGCTGCGCACCACCAAGACGCTGGAGGCCTTGCAGGTCGCGGTCGAGCACGATCTCATCGACCTTGCTGACGCCGAAGGGCTGGCCGTGGCCTGGCGGTTCGCCAGCCGGGCGCGCAACGCCACCGTCCAGGTCCGGGGGAAGCCGGCCGACCAGCTGCCCCGCGACGCCCGTGAGCGCGCTGCGGTGGCGGCTATCCTGCAGTACGGCCCCGGGCAGAGCGACGACATGCTCAACGACTACCTGCGTTCGGCCAGGCGGGCCCGGGCGATCGTGGACCGGGTCTTCTGGGGATAAGTACCTGGCTCCATCTGGGCGAAAGTAAGTTATGATCTTCATATGTCGATCATGAAGCCTGGGACTTCTGTGGCCACCCTGATCGGTGACGTCGTCCAGTCCCGGACCTCACCGAACCGATCGGCCCTGCACGCCGGCCTGGTCGCCCTGCTGGACCGAGCCAACGCCGAGCTGGAGCCCGTCGTACCCCTACGGATCACGGTGGGCGACGAGTTCCAGGGCTGCTTCGCGACGCTGGGGGAGGCGCTGCACGCCACCCTGTGGCTGCGGCTGCACCTCTCCATCGACGCGGGGTTGCAGCACGACCTTCGCCACGGGGTCGGTTGGGGACGTGTGGCGGTCCTGTCCGAGGTCCCCCGGGTGGAGGACGGACCGGGTTGGTGGGCCGCCCGTCAGGCCATCGAGACGGTCAAGCTCGAAGCAGGGAGGGCGGTGATGCGCCATCTCCGTACGGCCTACCGTCGTGCCGACGAGGACCAGGACGGGGGCCAGGACGGGGGCCAGGACGGGGGTGGCGACCGCGGCGGCCCCGACGCCGTCAACGCTGCCCTGCTCTGTCGGGACCAGATGGTTGGCTCTCTCTCGGAACGGTCGTTGCGGCTTCTGCGCGGCACGCTCGACGGCACCACCCAGGTGGAGCTGGCAGAGGCTGAGGGGATCTCGGCCTCTGCGGTCTCGCAGCGGGTCCGCAACGACGGTCTGGCTGTGATCGTCGCGGCCGACGAACTGTTGCGGAGGGTGAGTTCATGAGCTGGATCGCCGTGCTGCTGATCGGCCTCGCAGTTGCCGACCTCGCGCACTCGATCAGGCCCGTCCGGGTCGTCAACGAGTGTGTCGGGGCAGCGGTGGCGGTGTGGGTAGGGCTTCTCGCCGGGCTGACCGAGATCGACGACGTCGTGGCCTTGGCCGTGATCGCCGGTCTCGTGGTCCTCTGGGGGCAGACGGTCACGCGGGCCTTCGCCGGGTACAGACCCTGGTCGCCGCTGCTCGTGCTCTGTGGGGGCCTGCTGCTGGGCGTGCTCACCTCTCCGTGGGCCGGACCGGCCGACGGCTTGCTGGGCGAGTGGCTCGACGCCGTCCGCGTGCCGGTCCTGCAGGGCTTGTCGGCCGACCGGGCACTCCTGCTGCTGGCTGTGTTCCTGGTGCAGATGAGCACCGGCAACGTTGTCGTACGACTCGTGCTCACCGCCACCGGCACGACCAACCCGGCCCAGCACGACACGGCTGAGGATCCCGAGCAGCAGCTCAAGGGTGGCCGTCTGCTGGGTCCCATGGAGCGCGTGTTCATTCTCGGGCTCGGGCTGGCCGGACAGTTGACCGCAGCCAGCATCGTGGTGGCTGCCAAGGGGTTGCTGCGCTGGCCCGAGCTCCAGTCCAGGACCGACCAGAAATGGGTCCACCGGCTGACGGAGTACTTCCTCGTCGGCAGCTTCGTCAGTTGGCTCGTGGCTCTCGCGTCACTGGTGCTGCTCGTGCGCTGACGTCCACGAGGGTCAGCCATCCGGCGGTGGCCGGCTGACCCGTCGCCTTGTCCCGGGTGGTGGGTCGAGGGCGAAGTCGTTGGGTCCGGTTCTTCGGATCTGCCAGGGTCCGGCGTGGACGAGTCGGTGGTGGTGGCCGCAGAGCAGGATCATGTTTCCCAGGGACGTTGCTCCGCCGTCGGCCCAGTGCCTGATGTGGTGGGCGTGGGTCATGACTGGTGGTCTGGTGCAGTTCGGGAAGCGGCAGTGGTGGTCGCGGGCGACCAGTGCTCTCCACAGGGCGGTGGTGACGAGGCGTTGTCGGCGGCCGACGTCGAGGACCTCGCCTTGGGTG
>JBKJON010000268.1:0-2615 GCA_046595715.1 Marmoricola sp. | reverse complement strand
TCGACCGGCAGCCGCCGAGACGGGCCGCGGACCCGAGCTGGGAGATCTGCCCGGGCTCGACCCCGCCTGGTCGCGGATGGTCACGGCGCCCGACGCCGAGGGGCGGCAGCGGGAGTGGCACGTGCTCGACAACGGGGTGGAGCCCACGCGCGGCACCCTGCTGTGCCTGCACGGCAACCCCACGTGGTCCTACCTGTGGCGCGGGCTGCTCGCAGCCGCCCCGGTCGGGTGGCGCGTCATCGCCCCCGACCACCTCGGGATGGGGTGGTCCGAGCGCACCGACACTCCCCGCACTCTCGCGCAGCGGGTCGCAGACCTCGGCTGCCTCACCGACGCCCTCGGTGTGAGGGGACCGGTCGTCACCGTGGGTCACGACTGGGGCGGGATCCTCTCGCTGGGCTGGGCATTGGCCCACCGTGACCAGCTGCGGGGTGTGGTCGTCGGCAACACCGCAGTGGCTCAGCCGCGCGGGGACAAGGGTCCGCCGCTGATCAGGCTGGCCCACCTGCCGGGCGTGCGCACAGTCGGTTGCGTCGCCACGCCGATCTTCGTCCGCGGGACCTCGGCGCTGTCACGACCGTCGTTGCCGCGCGAGGTCCGCGACGCGTTGGCGCTGCCCTACGACACCATTGACGGTCGCCGAGCGGTCGGCGCCTTCGTCGCGGACATCCCCTTCTCCCCCGGCCATCCGTCCTACGCCGCCGTAGCCGAGCTAGCCGAGGGCGTACGCACCCTGGACGTGCCGGCCCTGATCTTCTGGGGCCCTCGCGACCCAGTCTTCGGCGAGCGCTACCTCGCCGACCTGCTCGAGCGGCTGCCCCATGCCGAGGTCCACCGGTTCGAGGGCGCCTCCCACCTCGTGACCGAGGACGCTCCGGAGTACGCCGACCTGGTCGCCAGCTGGGTGGATGACCTCGACGCGCCGCCTACCGCTCAACGGCACGCGAGCGTTGCCGACGGGGAGGCGTTGGAGCCGGCGCCCCTGTGGGCCGAGCTCGATCGCCGCGCCGACGACACGAGCCCGGTCATGTCCGTGCGAGGCACCACCGTCAGCTGGGCCGCGATGTCGCGGCGCGTCACCGACCTGGCGGCCGGGCTGGCCGAGGCGGGGGTGCGGCCAGGTGACCGGGTCGGCCTCCTGGTCGAGCCCTCCGCAGACCTCACGTCGATCGTCTACGCCGTGTGGCGTGCGGGGGCCGTCGTGGTGGTGGCCGACAAGGGCCTCGGCTTCGCCGGCATGCGTCGTGCCCTGCGTGGCGCCGACATCGATCACCTCGTGGCTGCGCAACCCGGTCTGGCCGCCGCTCGTGTCATGGGCCTGCCGGGCTCACGCATCGCGGTACGCCCGTTGCCCGCGGCCACGCGTCGACTGCTCGGTGTCGACCACGACCTGGACGAGCTCGCCCGCCGCGGGCGCAGTGCTCCGCAGCCGATGCCGCCCGGACCCGAGGCGGACTGCGCGGTCGTCTTCACCTCTGGAGCCACAGGTCCGGCCAAGGGTGTCGTCTACCGGCACGGCCAGGTCCGCGCCCAGGTCGACCTGGTCCGCGCGACGTACGACCTGAGGGCCACCGACACGTTCGTCGCCGCTTTCGCGCCCTTCTCCCTCCTCGGGCCAGCACTGGGGCTCGGGTCATCGGTTCCCGACATCGACGTCACCGCGCCGGCCACCCTGACCGCTCCCCTGCTCGCCGACGCCGCGGTAGCCGTGGACGCCCGCGTGGTCTTCGCCTCGCCCGCGGCCCTGCGCCGAGTGGTCGCGACGCGCCACGACCTGGACGCGAACCAGCGCAACGCCTTGTCCCGGGTCAGGCTGCTGATGTCGGCCGGGGCACCGGTGCCGGCCTCGCTGCTCGCGGCCGTGCGGGAGGTGCTGCCGAACGCGAGCCTCCACACGCCGTACGGCATGACTGAGGTGCTCCCGGTCACCGACATCTCCTATGAGGAGATTCGGGATGCGGGAGCGGGCGAGGGCGTGTGCGTCGGTCGGCCGCTGCCCGGGGTCGAGGTCGCCGTCGAACCCCTCGAAGGCAACGGGGACAGCTGGCTGATCACCATCCCCGGGGTTACGGGCGAGATCTGTGTCCGCGCTGCGCACGTGAAGGACCGATACGACGCCTTGTGGGCGACCGAGCGTTCTTCGACCCGCCACCCCGGCTGGCACGCCACCGGCGACGTCGGACACCTGGACCAGCAGGGCCGGCTGTGGGTCGAGGGCCGCCGGGTGCACGTGATCAGCCGAAGCGACTCCCTGGTGACGCCAGTCGCGATCGAGCAGCGCATCGAGTCTCTCGAGACGGTGGGTGGGGCCGCCGTCGTGGGCGTCGGCCCCGAGGATGCGCAGGTCCTGGTCGTCGTGGTCGTCCCCAACGCCCCGACGCGCACGCGCCCGGGCCGAAGGACCACGATGAATCTCCGGGTGGCCGAGTTCTACCTCGCCGAGGACGTCCGCCGGGTCGCCGGGACGACCGTGTCGGCAGTGCTCAGCGCCGACCGGCTCCCGCTCGACGTACGCCACGCATCGAAGATCGACCGGATCGAGGTCGGGCGCCAGGCGGCTCAGGCCCTGGCGGGCCGCGGTGGTCCGTGAGAATCCTGGTCACCGGCGCCTCCGG
>JBKJON010000204.1:0-3666 GCA_046595715.1 Marmoricola sp. | reverse complement strand
CGGCATCCCGGTCGACCTGATCCGGGCGAAGCCGGAGCAGAGGTCCTGCGGCGAGCCGAGGATGCGACCGACCACCAGGTCGGCCCCTTCGATCACCTGGGCCATGGACTGGTGACCGGGCCTGGCCGGGTTCGCCCAGACGTAGTCGGCACCGGAGGCCCGTGCCGAGAGCAGGTCGGTGTCGGAGGTGGACAGCAGCGCGATCTTCATGTTTCTCCCTGGGGGTTCTCGCCCCTCGTCGGTGGAGGTCCCGTGGCCAGTGTCTGGCTGAGCCGACGCGAGTCGGCATCACAGTGGCGGAACCGCCCCGGAGTCGACACATGGTCTACCGGGTTCCTGTTCCACGAGACTTTCGCTCCAGCCTAGAGCAGGGATCGCGCCGGGTGATCCGACGTGTCAGGCGTGCAGGGTCACGCCACAACGCGGGCAGTGGGCCGTGTGGGAGCACTCGAGGGCCTGACCGCAGGCGCAGGTGGGTTCGCCGGTCACGCAGGAGGGCGACCGGACGGCGATGCTCGCAGTCCTGGCCATGGTGCACCTCCTGGGTAGACGGGAGACTTCCCCTACAGAAGGTGTTCGTAGCCGCGGCCCTCGCGGATGTGCCCGGGGGCTACTCCCGACGGGCCCGAGGCAGCCGGTGCGACTCCACGTGGCGCCCGTCGACGAGGTGCTCGGAGGCGATCACCTGCGCCACGTCGGCGTCCACGTGGCCGTACCAGACGTCGTCGGGCTGGACGCTGACCACCGGCGCCTGGTTGCACGGGAACTGGCACCCGGTGTGGGTGATCAGCACGTCGTCGTCGCCCTGGCCCAGTCGCATGAGCTCCAGGATCAAGGCCTCGGCCGTCGTGTCCGAGCCCAGCGCGGTGCAGCGCGGACCACGACAGATCAGCACCTGGTGACGGTGCTCGGGAACGTCCTCCCACGCCGCCGACTCCAGGCCGGCCTCGGTCCCGGTGACGGGCTGCAGCAGGTCGAGCACAGCGCTCACCTCACCGGGCTCCCGCACCAGCGCGGTGCCGACCTCGACGACCGGGCGGCGACCCGGGTGCTCGCGCCACCAGTGGCCGGCGATCCGGCGCAGCCACGAGGCTGCCGGCGCCAGGCTGCCGAGGCTGACCCCGACGACGACGATGCGCTCGGTGCCGAGACCGGCGAGGCGGTCCAGCTCCCGGGAGAGGGAGGGGTCACCCAGCTGGAGGAACGCCACCGAGGCGCCGTGCTCGTGCGCCAGGTCGACCAGCAGGTCGCGCGCCTGGAGCTCGCGTACCGACATGCCGACCAGTACGACGGCGTCCGCGGCCCGCTCGTTCAAGGTGTTGCCTCCAGCGGCAGAGGGTGAGGGGACCGACAGCGTAGGAGGTGCCCCCAGGGCATGCGAAACTCCCCGTCCGATCGACGGGGAGCTCGCGGCGCTGGCGCCCCGCATGGAGCGGGGCGGTGGGCGCGATCAGTCGCGGGCGCTGCGCTGAGCGGGGATGACGTCGCCCAGCAGTTCCTTGACCTCGGACTCGCGGTAGCGGCGGTGGCCGCCCAGCGTGCGGATGGCACTCAGCTTGCCAGCCTTGGCCCAGCGGGTGACCGTCTTCGGGTCCACGCGGAACATGGCTGCCACCTCAGCAGGAGTGAGGAGTGATTCTGTTTCGGTCGGTCGCGTTACCACGGCGCTCCCCTTTGGTACTTGACTCGGAGCTCTTTGCTCTGTCGTCGACTATGCCACCGGCCTTGGGCGTAGGAAACATGAAATGTCCTGATTCCTGGAAACGGCAGGAAATCGGGCGATGTAGTCTAGACCAGCGCAGGTCCACCCTTGACGTGACCGACCAAAACGTGCATTCAACCCAAGTGCGACATATCAGGAAGGGTCACCGCCGTGACCGACCCGGATGCAGCAGTCAACACCCCGTTCAGCACACCAGCCAGCAGCACGGTCGAGCCCCCGATCGAGGCTTCGGTCTTCACCCAGCTCAACGGTCACGAACAAGTCGTGGTCTGCCACGACGAGCGCACCGGCCTGCGAGCCCTGATCGCGATCCACTCGACCGCGCGCGGTCCGGCGCTGGGTGGCACCCGGTTCTATCCCTACGTCCACGACGCGGACGCGATGCGCGACGTGCTCAACCTCTCTCGCGGCATGTCCTACAAGGCAGCCCTGGCCGGGCTGGAGCTGGGCGGAGGCAAGGCGGTGATCCTCGGCGACCCCACCACCGAGAAGACGCCGGCCCTGCTGCACGCCTACGGCCGCTTCGTGCAGTCGCTTGCCGGGCGCTACTACACCGCGTGCGACGTGGGCACCTACTCCGAGGACATGGACGTCATCGCCGAGGAGTGCCGCTTCGTGACCGGGCGCACGGTGGGACAAGGCGGGGCAGGTGACTCCTCGGTCCTCACGGCGTACGGCGTGTTCCAGGGGATGCGTGCGGCAGCGCAGGCGGCCTGGGGGGCTCCGACCCTGCAGGGACGGGTCGTCGGTGTCGCCGGGGTCGGCAAGGTGGGCCGCCATCTGGTCCAGCACCTGCTCGAGGACGACGCCGAGGTGGTGGTCACCGACGTGCACGAGCCGTCCGTACGCCGCCTCACCGACGCCTACCCAGAGCTCCGCACCGTCCCCGACACCACTGCCCTGGTGCACGAGTCACTCGACGTCTACTCCCCGTGCGCACTCGGGGACGCGCTGACCGACGAGGTGGTGGGGATGCTCGACGCGCGCATCGTCTGCGGAGCCGCCAACAACCAGCTGGCCCACCCGGGGGTGGAGAAGCTCCTCCAGGACCGCGGGATCCTCTACGCCCCCGACTACGTCGTGAACGCGGGCGGCCTGATCCAGGTCGCCGACGAGCTGCACGGCTTCGACTTCGACCGTGCACGTGAGCGGGCCAGCCACATCTTCGACACCGCCCGCGAGGTGTTCACCCTGGCGGTGGCCGACGGGGTGCCGCCGGCCGTAGCGGCGGACCGGATCGCCGAGCAGCGGATGACCGCTGCCGCGGGTGACCGGGGGATCTGGCTGCCGCAGGCGACCTAGGGCTCTAGTCGCGAGGGGTGGAGTCGGGGTAGTCCGACCACTTGTCGTACTCGTCGGACTCCTCGACCGGATCGGGGCGAGCGACCGGAGCCGACTCGTTCCCGTGGAGTTCCTGGGCAAGCGACGCAAAGTCAGTCTGGTGGGACTGGTACTTCAGTTCGCGAGCAACCTTGGTCTGCTTCGCCTTTGCACGGCCGCGTCCCATGGGTGGCCCCCTCGCACGTATGGCCGGCGCCGCTCAGGGCTGCCGGTCGGAGTTGTCTGTTCGTGACACAACCCTAACCGGCCGATGGGCATTCCCGCACGTCGGCCCGCGTAGTGGTCCAGGCACGGGACTCGTGAACCACCGGGTAGGAGCGAGCGAGATCCGCCGCTGCGCTCAGGGGTGGTCCCCACGCAGGACCACGCGGCCGCGGTCGTCTACTCCGTCCTCGGCCCCGGCCGCCTCCACCGTGCCGGCGACCCACGCCTCGATCCCGTGGCCGGCGAGCAACGAGACGGCGCGGTCGGCGTCACCGGGCGCGGTCAGCGAGACCATCCCCACGCCGCAGTTGAGCGTGCGCTCGAGGTCCGCACGGGCGACGTCACCCGTCTCGGCGACGAGTCGGAAGACCGGCGGCAGCGACCAGGTGGTCCGGTCG
>JBKJON010000137.1:0-3027 GCA_046595715.1 Marmoricola sp. | reverse complement strand
AGCGCGGTCGAGAGAAAGGCGATGTTGATGACCTCGAGGGTCTGCGGCCGGAGCTTCGACGACCAGTCCAGCGCGGAGCGCTGCTGCCGATTGGCGTTGGCCAGGTCGAGCGACTGGTAGTACAGCCACAGCACTCCCGCGAGGGCCGCGATCAGCACGGGCGCGGTCAACAGACCCGCCGTCTTCAGGAAGCTGGCCCTCCTCCGCTGGCGTGCAGAGGGCCCAGCGTCCGGCCCGAAGTCAGGCTCCTGCTCGCCTTCGGGCTCGGGAAGGGGCGTGCGTTCGAGGGCGATCGCGCCGCCGACCTCACTCACGCGTTCAGCTCCATGTCCTCGTAGTGCCGACGCGCTTCGTACTGCGCCCGCCGGATGGCCTTCGCGAGGTCGGTCATCTGAATCACACCCTGGAACCGCTCGTCGTCGTCGACGACGCACGTCATTCCGGACTCGCTCTGGACCATCTGCTCGAGTGCGTGGAACAGGGTGTCATGGGTGTGCAGCGGGTTGAGCACGTCCTCACCATCCCCCTCGGCCGAGCCGTTGCCGAGCTGCTCCGCGTTGAGCCATCGCGTGGGCCTGCCGTCCTTGTCCAGCTCCACAGCCCAGTCGTGACCGCTTTCGCGCAACGTGGCCACAGCGGCGGCGCCCCCTTCGCCCGACGTCGCGGTCGGGTAACCGGTGAGCGCGAGCGCACTGACCTTGAGGAAGTTCAGCCCCTTGATCGTCGAGCCGCTGCCGATGAAGTCGTTGACGAAATCGTCGACGGGGTAGGCCAGGATCCGCTCCGGGGTGTCGCACTGGCGGATCACGCTGCGTTCACCCAGGATCGCGATCCGGTCACCCATCTTGATCGCCTCGTCGATGTCGTGGGTGACGAACACGATGGTCTTGCGCAACTCGCTCTGCAGGCGCAAGAACTCGTTCTGCAGGCGGTCGCGGGTGATCGGGTCGATGGCACCGAAGGGCTCGTCCATCAACATGATGTCGGGGTCGGCGCCCAGGGCGCGCGCGACGCCGACGCGCTGCGCCTGGCCGCCCGAGAGCTCCTTGGGGTAGCGGTCGCGGTACTGCTCCGGGTCGAGGCCGACCGTGGACATGAGCCGCTCGGTGGCTGCCTTGGTCTTCTCCTTGTCCCAGCCCAGCATCTTGGGCACGGTCCCGATGTTCTGCGCAATGGTCTGGTGCGGGAACAGCCCGATCTGCTGGATCACGTAACCGATCCGGCGGCGGAGCTTGTCCGGGTTGCCCTTGGTGACGTCCTCGCCGTCGAGCAGGATGCGACCGCTGCTGGGCTCGATCATCCGGTTGATCAGCCGGAGCGTCGTGCTCTTGCCGCAGCCGGAGGGGCCGACGAGGACGAGGATCTCGCCCTCGTGGACGTCCAGGGTCAGTTCCTCGACGGCCGCAATCTTGGTGCCCGGGTAGGTCTTGCCTACCCCCTCGAGGCGGATCTTGGGCTGGGCGTTCATCGGTTCCTCTCGATGGGTCTGACGGAGAAGGGGCTCATCAGGAGCGGAGTCCGGCCGGGGTGGTCAGGCGTTGGAAGAGTCCTAGCAGGGCGTCGAGCACCAGGCCGAGGGCGACCGTGAAGACGATGCCGACCCAGACCGACTGGATGGCGTTCGGCAGGCCCAGCCGGGTCAGGCCCTGCTGGATGTAGATGCCGAGGCCGTTGCCAGCGACGAGCGGGGCGATGGCCGCGACCCCAACGGTCAGCAAGGTCGAGATCCGTACCCCTGCCATCACGATCGGCCAGGCCAGCGGGAGGCGCACCTTGACCAGCTGTTGGAAGCCGGTCATGCCCATGCCCTTGGCGGACTCCACGATCGCAGGGCTCACGGACTCAAGACCGGCGACGGTGTTGCGCAGGACCGGCAGCAGCGCGTACAGGTAGAGCGCCAGCATCGCCGGCGGGTTGCCGATGCCGACGAGCGGGATGAACAGCGCGAACATCGCCAGCGACGGGATCGTCAGGAAGATGCCCGCGACAGCGAGGACGCCGGCCTTGAAGACTGGTCGATTCTGTACGAGCACACCGAGCACGAGCGAGGTGAGAGTGGCCGCCACGACAACGATGAGAACGATCTGGGTGTGCTGCAAGATCGCTTCGATGATGAAGGAACGGTTGTCATTGACGAAAGTGAGCCACGTCTTGAGGGCGTCCACGAATACCTCTCGCTAGGGTGCACGACACAATACGACCTTTCACTTCTTTAGGAACCCCCTTCTTTATTGCTGAATGCCGCGTCGTTCGGTGGACGTCGCGGTCACCCCGCACAACGCGAACGCCCTGGAAGCCCTGGATCTCCGACACTCTTGGGGTGAGAGTCAACACACCGACCTGCCACCCCCAGGAGAGGATCCAGGCATGCCCGCGACCCACCAGGACCGCCAGCCGGTCACCACGCCCGGCACCGCAACCACACCGAGCGCATGCCTGCGTCCCGTGGCCGGGTGCCGGCCGTGAGGGGGATCGCTGACTTCACCCTCGACGTGTTCTCCCTCGTGGGCAAGCGGGCCCTGGTGACCGGCGGCAACACCGGTCTGGGACGTGCGTTCACTGTGGCCCTGGCCCGAGCGGGGGCAGACGTCATGGTGGTCGGCCTGGCCGACGACGACGGCACGACCGAGGCTCTGGTCACCGGGAGCGGACGGCGCTTCGTGTTCCTCGAGGCGGACCTGGCGAGGCCCGGCGTTCCAGGCGAGAGCGTGGCACGGTGCGTCGAGGATCTCGGCGGCATCGACATCCTGGTCAACTCGGCGGGTATCTGCCTGACCGCAGACGTGGCCGAGTTCGACCGGTCCAGGTGGGACCCGATGATCGCCGTCAACCTGACCGCGGCCTTCGAGCTGGCCCGGCACGCGAGCCGGGAGATGGTGGCCCAGGGCAGCGGCAAGATCATCAACATCGCCTCCCTGTTCTCCTACCTCGGTGGTCGGCAGTCGCCGGCGTAGGCCGCCAGCAAGGCCGGCATCGTCGGATTCACCCGTGCCTACTGCGACGAGCTCGCCGAGCACAACGTGCAGG
>JBKJON010000576.1:0-10063 GCA_046595715.1 Marmoricola sp. | reverse complement strand
GCCCACTTCTTCTGAGCATCGGGGAGTCCGTCGAGGTTGAGCTCGCGGGCCGCGACCACCATGTCGCGCTCCTGGGAGCCGATCTTGTAGCGGTCGAGAGCGCGACATCGTCGTGGCGGGTCGCGAGCTGAACCTCGACGGCCTCCCGGACGCCCAGAAGAAGTGGGCCAACGAGAAGACCGTCTACACCCACGGCTACGGTTTGATCGCCGCCTACGGCAACCAGCAGACCGCCGACGGCAAGCCGATCGGCAACGACGGTGAGCCCGTCTTCGCGGAGGAGGACCTGCCGCCTGTCGGCGCGATCAGCGACTCCCAGCCCAACAAGCAGTACCGCCCCCAGATCTACTTCGGCGAGCAGAGCCCCCCCTACTCGATCGTGGGCAAGGGCAAGGGCGGCAAGGACGTCGAGCTCGACGTCCCCCAGGGCAGCGGCGACGCAAGCTCGTCGAGGAACAACACCTACGACGGCAAGGACGGCGTCGGGGTGGGCAACATTTTCCGCAAGCTCCTCTACGGCGTGCACTTCGGCGACGCCAACATCGTGCTGTCCTCGCGGGTCAACGGGAACAGCAAGATCCTCTACGACCGCTCGCCTCGCGAGCGGGTGCAGAAGGTCGCGCCGTGGCTGACGCTCGACTCCGACGCGCTCCCGGCCGTGGTCAACGGCAAGATCGTCTGGATCCTCGACGGCTACACCACCAGCGACAAGTACCCCCTGGCCGAGAAGAAGTCGCTGCAGGAGATGACCTCCGACGCGATCAACCCGCGATCGGCGTACGCCACCCTTCCGACCGACCAGATCAACTACATGCGCAACGCGGTCAAGGCCACCGTCGACGCCTACGACGGCACGGTGACGCTCTACGAGTGGGACACCACCGACCCGATCCTCAAGGTCTGGGAGAAGGCCTTCCCGGGCGTCGTGGAGAAGAAGAAGGACATCCCCGCGCAGATGCTCGCGCATATGCGCTATCCCGAGGACCTGTTCAAGGTGCAGCGGGACATGCTCGCGGCGTACCACGTGCTCGACCCGAAGACGTTCTACGAGGGCAACGACAAGTGGGACGTGCCGGACGACCCGTCCTCGCCGACGCGCAAGCAGCCGCCCTACCGGCTCTCGGTGTCCACCCAGTCCGGCCAGGTGCCCACGTTCTCGCTCACCAGCGTCTTCGTGCCGCAGAAGAAGCAGAACCTCGCCTCCTTCATGGCGGTGGGCGCGGACGCGGCCAAGCCGGAGAGCTACGGGAAGTTCAAGATCCTGCGGCTCCCCGACAACACCCAGGTGCCGGGGCCGGGCCAGATCGCCAACCAGTTCAGCAACGACCCGAAGGTCGCCAACCAGCTGCGCGCGTTCAAGCAGGCTGACGCCAAGGTCGCCTACGGCAACCTGCTCACCCTGCCCGTGGGTGGCGGTCTGCTCTACGTGCAGCCGCTCTACACGCTGCGTGAGGGTGGCTCGGGCAACTACCCCGTGCTGCGGTTCGTGCTGACCTCGTTCGGCCGCGACGTCGGCATCGGCTCGACCCTCAGGGCCTCCATCGACGACGTGCTGGACCTGTCCGGTGGCGGCACCACGGCGCCGACGGACGGCACCGCCGGCTCGGGCGGCGGAACCACCCAGAACCTGCCGGTGGCAGCGCTGAAGCTGCTGCAGCAGGCCGATGACAAGTTCGCCGAGGCCGACACGAAGCTGAAGGCCGGTGACCTCTCGGGGTACGCCGCAGCGGTCAACGAGGCCCGGGCGCTGGTGGAGCGGGCCCTGACCGCCAAGTAGGTCAGTCTGCGGGGACCGCGAGCACCGTCTCGGTGCTCCGGCCCCGCAGGGTGACCGTGTCGTGCTTGCGCCAGCAGGAGAAATCCCCCTCGCTGGCACCCTCGACGGACTCCCAGACCGCCAGGACCCCGCCGTCGACGTCCTTGGCGAGCTCGCAGAGCCGGGCGGCGGCGTTCACGGCGTCGCCGATGACGGTGTACTCGGAGCGGGACTTCTTTCGTCAGCCGGGCGGCCGTCGCCCGGGCCGCTGCCAGCGCGTGGGTGGCGTGGTCCTCGAGCTCGACAGGGCCGCCGAAGATGGCGAGCGCCGCGTCACCGATGAACTTGTTGACCAGGCCGTCGTGCCGGTCGACCTCCTCGACGACCGCGCCGAAGAAGCGGTTGAGCATCCCGACCACCGCCGCGGGCTCGTTCTCGGCAGCCAGGGTGGTGGAGCCGACCATGTCGATGAACAGCACCGAGACCACGCGGGTCTCACCACCGAGCTCGACATGGCCGAGGGCCGCCGCCTCGGCCACGTCCTTGCCGACGTGGCGGCCGAACATGTCCCGCAGGTGCTCGCGGTCGCGAAGGCCGCGGACCATCTCGTTGAACCCGGCCTGGAGCTGGCCACACGGGGACCCCGATGGCCAGCGCCCGCAGGGTGTCGCGCTCCGGCGCCGGACTCGGGATGACCAACGTGGACAGCACGAACACGATCGCGGCGCCGACGAGGTTGGTGGCCACCAGCAGGACCGTGAGCAGCAGTTGAACCCTGATCCGGAGTCGTCTTGTGCCCTGGTCGGCGGGGCCGAGCAGCGCCGAGCCGAAGACGCCGGGGTCCCAGCGCCTCACCGGGCGGGCGTGAGCGGCATCAGAGCGTGCACCTGGGCCACGAGGTCGTTGAAGATCGCGGGGCTGACAGTCCTGCCCACGACACCTCGGACCTCTCGTCCCTGCAGTGCTTCTGGTACGGCGCGTCCCCCATGTCGCCCATCCGGCTCGAGGAGGCGCTGACGCGGATCGGTCCGGTGATGGCCCAGATCTTCGGCCAGACCGAGGCGCCGATGATGATCTCGACGATGGCGCCACGCGACCACTTCCACGCCGACGGAGGCCTCCGCCCACGGGTGGCACCACACCGGCGACATCTGCTACCTCGACGACGCGGGCTACCTCTACCTGGTCGACCGCGCAAAGGACATGGTGATCACGGGCGGCTTCAACGTCTACTCCACCGAGGTCGAGCAGGCGCTGATGGAGCACCCGGCGATCGCGGACTGTGCGGTGATCGGCCTGCCCGACCCGAAGTGGGGCGACCGGGTCACCGCTGTGCTCCAGGTCGCACCGGTCACCCCCTCGACCTCACCGAGATCACCGACTGCGTCAAGCAACGCCTCGGCAGCGTCAAGGCGCGCAAGCAGATCGAGGTCTGGGACGACCTGCCGCGGTCCAAGGTCGGCAAGGTGCTGAAGTCGGAGATCAAGGAGCGCCTGGGACCGGTCTGAGCCTTCCATGGACGGGTGGGTTGGGGCGCGACCTACGGTGGAGCCATGGACAAGACCGACATCCGCTTCTACTTCGACCCGGTGTGCCCGTTCGCCTGGATGACCAGCAAGTGGGTCCGACAGGTGCAGGCGCAGCGTGACTACACCGTCGACTGGCGGTTCATCTCGCTGCGGCTGATCAACGCCGAGGTGGACTACGACGCCCACTTCCCCCCGGAGTACGAAGCGGGCCACACGGCCGGCCTACGACTCCTGCGGGTGGCCGCCCGGGCCCGTGCCGAGCACGGTCGCGAGGCGATGGCTCCTCTGTACGCCGCCTTCGGGGCGAGGATCTTCGACACCGCACCCGACCCGGCCGGAGACAAGGGCGAGCTCGAGTTGCGTGAACAGCGGGGGACCCGCGAGTTCGTGGAGCCGATCCTCGCCGAGGCGGGGTTGCCGCTGGAGCTCGCTGACGCACTCGCCGACGAGTCGTGGGACGCGGAGATCCAGCAGGAGACCGACGAGGCGCTGGGCTTGACCGGCAAGGACGTGGGCACCCCGATCATCCATTTCGAGCCACCGGAGGGAGTGGCCTTCTTCGGTCCGGTGATCAGTCGGCTGCCGGAGGACGACACCGCTGCCGAGCTGTGGGACCACGTGGTCGGACTGGCCCGGTTCGGGGGCTTCGCCGAGCTCAAGCGCAGCCTCCGCGAGACCCCCCAGCTGCTGGGGCTCGGGGTCGATCCCGACGAGATCGGGCGGCAGGAGGACTGGCACGGCGGCAGCCGGAGGCAGAAGAAGTAGGGGCATCTGTGAGGGTGGAGCCATGAGCGAGACGAACATCCGCAGCCACCACGAGTCCCTCACCGTCTCGGCCTCGGCCGAGGACCTCTACGCCCTGGTCTCCGACATCAGTCGCACTGGTGAGTGGAGTCCTGTCTGCGCGAGCTGTTGGTGGGACGACGAGTCCCAGGCCGGCCAGGTCGGCGCCTGGTTCACCGGCCGCAACGAGCTGCCGCATCGGACCTGGGAGACCAGGTCCGAGGTCGTCGCCGCCGAGCCTGGCCGCGAGTTCGCCTGGATCGTGGGCGGCACCTTGGTGCGGTGGGGCTTCAGCATCGCCCCGGCCGAGGAGGGATCCGTCCTGACCGAGTCCTGGGAGTTCCTCCCCGGCGGGATCGCCATGTTCGAGGAGAAGTTCGGGGACCAGGCGGTGACCGAGATCGCCGATCGCACCCAGCAGGCACTCGACGGCATCCCGAAGACCTTGGCCGCGATCAAGCGCATCGCCGAGGAAGGCGCGCAGTGAGAGGGTCCACGCGCCTGATCGGTGACACCGACCTCCCTGCCCCGGTCGAGGACCGGTGGTTCGAGGACTACCTGCCTGGTGCGGTCTACGAGTTCGGCCACGTCTCGGTGAGCGAGGACGAGATCCTCACCTTCGCCCGTGAGTACGACCCGCAGGTGATCCACACCGACCCGGTCTGGGCCGCGACCGGGCCGTTCGGCGGGCTGATCGCCAGCGGGATGCAGACCATGGCGGTGACCATGCGGCTCTACGTCGAGCACTACATCTCGCGCGTCGCCAGCCTTGCTTCGCCGGGGCTCGACGAGGTGCGCTTCCGGCTGCCGCTGCGACCCGACGACCAGCTCAGGATCCGGACCACGGTGGAGACGGCGCGGCTCTCGCGCTCCAAGCCCGACCGCGGACTCGTGCACACCGGGGTCGAGATCCTCAACCAGCAGGACGAGGTCGTGCTGAGCTTCACGGCGATGAACTTCATCGCCTGCCGCCCGGTGGCCTGAGCCCGCCTTCGTTCTGGGTCCACTCGGCCCTCCTCGTACACCAAGCGATTGATCACGTTGTTGGAACGTGTGATCAACGGGTGCTTTGATCACACGTTCCAACAACGCGATCGCTGGTGGTCCGGGGCTGGCGCCGGCGGTCGTTGGGCATGCGAATGTGGCGGAAGGGGCTGAAGCGCGCGACTCCGCCAACTCCAGCCACATTCGCATGCCCAACCGCCCCTTCCCCGCATGCCCAACCGCCCCCAACCCCGCCAGGAACCCGCCAAGAGACCCGCTCTGGGACACTGACGGGATGAAGAAGCCGGAGCCTGAGCCGGTCGTCGCGCGCAACCGCAAGGCTCGCCACGACTACCACCTCGAGGACACCTGGGAGGCCGGGATCGTGCTCCAGGGCAGCGAGGTCAAGGCGCTGCGTGCGGGTCGGGCGTCGCTGGTGGACGGGTTCGTCGACGTCGACGGCGGCGAGGTGTGGCTGCACAACGTGCACATCCCTGCCTACGAGCAGGCCACCTGGACGAACCACGCGTCACGTCGCAAGCGCAAGCTGCTGCTGCACCGGCGTGAGATCGACAAGATCGAGCGACGAGTCAACGAGCGCGGACTGACTGTGATCCCGCTGTCGCTCTACTTCAAGGACGGCCGGGCCAAGGTGGAGATCGCCCTGGCCCGCGGCAAGAAGACGTGGGACAAGCGGCACGCGCTGGCCGAGCGGGACGCCAACCGCGAGGTCGAGCAGGCGGTCGGGCGGCGCCTCAAGGGAATGAAGGACTGACTCAGCCCAGCTCGCGATCCAGGTTGAGCGCCGCGCTGATCAGGCTGAGGTGGGTGAACGACTGCGGGAAGTTGCCGAGCTGCTGCCCGGCCAGGCCGACCTGCTCGGCGTACAGCCCCAGTGGTTGGCGTAGGTGAACATCTTCTCCAACGCCAGCCGGGCCTCCTCGAGACGGCCGACGCGGGTGAGGGCCTCGACGTACCAGAAGGAGCAGAGCGAGAAGGTGCCTCGGTGCCGTCCACACCGTCTCCGGAGGTGTCGACGTCGTAGCGGAAGACCAGGCTGTCGGAGACGAGACGCTCCTCGATCGCTGCGAGCGTGGAGAGGAACCGCGGGTCGTTGGGCGCGATGAACTTCACCATCGGCATCAGGAGAACGCCGGCGTCCGATGTGTCCGAGCCACGGTGCTGCACGAAGGCACCCAGGTCCTCGTCCCAGGGCTCGTCCATGATCCGGCGGTAGATCGCGTCGTGCGCCTCGGCCCACCGCGCCAGCTCGCCGGGCAGCCCGCGCTGGCGGGACATCCGCATCATCCGCTCGATGGCGACCCAGCACATCAGCAGTGAGGTGGTGTGGTGACGCGGCTCGTCGCGGATCTCCCACATGCCGGCGTCGGGCTGGTCCCAGTTCTCCATCACCCACTCGACGGTCCGCGTGAGGTCGTCCCAGGCGGCGCGCTGATGCCGTCGCCGTACTTGTTCAACAGGTAGACCGAGTCGATCAGCTCGCCGTAGATGTCGTAGAGCACGCGCAGCGGGCCCAGCTCACTGTCGTCATCGTGCCGCTCACCAATGCGCTCGGAGAGCCAGCGCATGAAGGCGTCGGCCTCCTCGGTGAACCCCAGCCGCAGCAACCCGTAGAGGCTGAAGGCCGCGTCGCGGATCCAGACGAAGCGGTAGTCCCAGTTGCGCGAGCCGCCGATCGACTCCGGCAGGCTCGTCGTGGGCGAGGCGGTGATGGCGCCGCTGGGTTCGTGCGTGAGCAGCTTCAGCGTCAGGGCCGAGCGATTGACGGTCTCGCGCCAGCGTTCTCGGTACGTCGACTGGTCGATCCAGGCCCGAGACGCAGGTCGGCGCCGGTGATGAGTACGCCGTGGTCGACCCGCGTCGTCTCGGGGTGCACCCGGCCGTAGTCCGGGCGGGCCCTGAGCTCCATCCACAGGTCGGTCGCACCGCGTACAGCGCTCACCCGCCGGACGATGCGTTGGCGGTGGTCCTCGTCGTCCGCCTTGAGGACCGGCATGAAGTCGTGCACCTCGGCGACCCCGCGCTCGGTCATGAAGCGGGTGACCAGGATGTTGGAGTCGGCACAGTAGAACTGGCTGGTCCGCACGTCATCGTCGAGCGGCTCCATCCGCCACGAGCCACCCTCGTCGGGGTCGAGGATGCTGCCGAAGATGCTGGGGGAGTCGAAGCGCGGGGCGCAGAACCAGTCGATGGTGCCGTCTGTGCCGACCAGCGCGCAGCTGCGGAGGTCGCCGATCAGGCCGTGCCGGGTGATCGGCAGGAAGGGCCCGTCAGTCATGCAGGTGCCAGCCTCCGGTGGGCATCTCGAGCGCGGCCTGGGGTCCCCACGAACCCTGGTCGTAGGGCTTCGGGGCAGGTGGGGCATCGAGCACGGGCTGGCAGACCTCCCAGAGGCGTTCCACCTCGTCGGCGCGGGTGAACAGCGTCTGGTCTCCGCGCATCACGTCGAGCAGCAGGCGCTCGTAGGCCTCCAGTGGCTTGGCGTCCGGGGCCGCGTCACCGACGTCGAGCCGCATGGTGGCGTTGACCAGGTCGAGGTCGGGTCCGGGCCTCTTGGCGCGCAGGTCGACGTAGATCCTGGGGTCGTCGCTGAGCTCGAGGACCAGCTCGTTGCAGGCTGGGGCGTCGTCGTCGGTGAACATCGTGGAGGTCGAGGTCTTGAAGCGGAGCGTGATGACGCGGTTCGACTCCGCGAGCGACTTGCCGGTGCGGAGGTAGAACGGGACGTCACGCCAGCGGTCGTTGTCGACGTACGCCTCGATGGCCACGAAGGTCTCGACCTCGGAGTCGTCGTCCACGTCGTCCTCGTCGCGGTAGCCGTCGTACTGGCCGAAGACGACGCGCTCCGGGTCGAGCGGTCGCAGGTCGCGGAAGACCGCCGACTTGGCGTCGCGGACGGCCTGCTCCTCGAAGCTTCCGGGGTCCTCGAGGGCCACGAAGCCGAGGAGCTGGCACAGGTGCGTCGAGATCATGTCGCGCAGGCATCCGGTCGACTCGTAGAAGCTGCCGCGGCCCTCCATGCCGAGGTCCTCGGGGACGTCGATCTGCACAGACTCGATGCTGCTGCGGTCCCACGCCGGCTCGAAGAGGCCGTTGGCGAACCGCAGCGCGAGGATGTTCTGCACGGCCTCCTTGCCGAGGAAGTGGTCGATCCGGAAGACCTGCTCCTCGTCCACCTGCTCCTTCAGAGCGGCGTCGAGGCTGCGGGCGCTCTCGAGGTCGAGCCCGAACGGCTTCTCCAGCACCAGCCGTGCGCGCTCGGTCAGCTGCTCGCGTCCGAGCATCGCGACCATGTCCTTCATGGCGGCGGGAGGGACGGAGAGGTAGACGAGCCGTCGTACGTCGTCACCGAGGTGCTTCTCCGCATCGCGGACCATCTCGGCGAGGTCGGTGCCGTCGTCGGCGCTCGAGGTCTGGAACGACACCCGCGAGAGCAGGGCGTCCAGCACCTTCTGGTCGAGCTCGTCGACGGACTCCTCGAGGCCCTCGCGCACCTGGTCGCGGAACTCCACGTCGGTGCCGGGGGAGTGCCGGCCGCTGCCGATGACGGCGTACTCCTCGGGAAGCCGGCCGGCGGCGGCGAGCTGGTAGAGCCCGGGGAAGAGCTTGCGCTTGGCCAGGTCGCCGGTCGCCCCGAAGAGGACGAGGACGTGCGGAGCGAGCTCCTCGGACAGGGAGGTGGAGGGAGGCAAGACACGTCCTTCGTCGTCGAGGGTGGCGCACCTACAGGCAAGCACGGGGGTGGTTCCGCCGGTTCCGTACCCGTCGTGAGCCTCTGGCACACTGCCGGGATGGAGACCTTCCGTACGCCCGACGACCGCTTCGAGGCGCTGACCGGCTTCGACCAGAAGCCGCAGTACGCCGAGATCGCCGACGGTGACGGCGGCACACTGCGGATGTCGTACGTCGAGGCAGGGCCCGCCGATGGCCCCGTGGTGCTGCTGCTGCACGGAGAGCCGACGTGGTCCTACCTCTACCGGCACGTGATGGCCGTCCTCTCCGACTCCGGGATCCGGTCCGTCGCCGTCGACCTCGTCGGCTTCGGCCGCTCCGACAAGCCGACCGAGCCCGGCGACCACTCGTTCGCCCGCCACGTCGAATGGGTGCGCGCCCTCGTCCTCGACCACCTCGATCTCCATGAGGTGACACTGGTGGGCCAGGACTGGGGCGGCCTGATCGGGCTGCGCCTGGTCGCGGAGAACCCGGACCGGTTCGCGCGCGTGGTCGCGGCCAACACCGGCCTCCCGACCGGCGACTTCGACATGCCGGAGATCTGGTGGCAGTTCCGCCGCGCGGTCGAGGGCGCGGGCGTCCTCGACGTGGGCCGCCTCGTCGCGGCCGGGTGCCTCCGCGGGCTCACGGATCTCGATCGTGCGGCGTACGACGCCCCGTTCCCCGACGAGTCCTACAAGGCCGGCCCCCGCGTGATGCCGACCCTGGTCCCGACCCGCCCCGACGACCCGGCCACCGTGGCCAACCGCGCCGCCTGGGAGGTGCTCTCTCGCTGGAAGAAGCCGTTCCTGGTGGCCTTCAGCGACAGCGACCCGATCACCGGCGGGATGGCACCGATCCTGCGCAAGCAGATCCCCGGCACCAAGGACCTCGCGCACCCCGTGATCGCAGGTGCTGGCCACTTCCTCCAGGAGGACGCCGGCCACCAGCTGGGCCGTGTCGTCGCCGCCTTCGTCGCCACCTCCGTCCCCGATTTGGAGTAGCCCTCAGCCGTCGCGTAGCCTGTCATCACCGACGCGGGGTGGAGCAGCTCGGTAGCTCGCTGGGCTCATAACCCAGAGGTCGCAGGTTCAAATCCTGCCCCCGCTACAAAGTGAAATACGGCGCTGACCTGGGCTTTTGCCCAGGTCAGTTTTCGTTTTCTGGCTCATTTCTCGCTCCCTGCGTCCAGAAATGCGTCCATCGGGATCTCGGTGTCAGCAGCGGTGTCCGAGACCGGCGGCTCGGGCAGACCCAGGATCAGGGTCGCGATCTCATC